>JAGREJ010000346.1 GCA_020446595.1 Novosphingobium sp.
TATCGAGGAGCCGCTGGTCTCGGTGATCGTCAACGAATTTGCCGGAACTTTCAGCCAGCAGGTGCGGATTGTCGGCGCCACCGAAAAGCCCGCCTCGATCCCCTACCGCGCCAACATGACGCTGCTCGACGCGATGATCGCGGTCGGCGGTCTGTCGGAATTCGCCGCGGGCAACCGCGCGCGCCTGATCCGCTTCGACAAGCAGATCGGCAAGCAGCGCGAATATGCGCTGCGCCTGGGCGACCTGCTCAAGAAGGGCGAAAGCAAGGCCAACGTGATGCTCAAGCCGGGTGACGTCATCATCATCCCCGAGAGCATGTTCTGAGCGAGACCGGCAGGAGATAACCTCACATGAATTCGCTTCAGGACGAGTTTTTCACGGCGATCCATGCCGTCTGGAACCGGCGCTGGCTGGCTCTGGCGGTGGCCTGGGGCGTTTGCCTGCTTGGCTGGCTGATCGTCGCGCTCATCCCCAACAGCTACGAATCGAAAGCGCGCATCTTCGTGCAACTCGACGACGCGCTGGCCGAACAGGTCGGCATCCAGGTTGCCGACCGCAAGCGCGAGATCGAGCGCATCCGCCAGACCCTGACCAGCGCGGTCAACCTCGAAAAGGTCGTGCGCGGCACGCAACTGGCCGAAATGGCACAGACGCCCAAGCAGATGGAAAAGGTCGTCCTCGACCTTGCCGAGGACATCACGGTGCTGAGCGAGCAGGAAAACCTGTTCGAGATCACCGCGACTGTCGGCATCGGTTCGTTCTCGGACACCGAAAACGCCAAGCTCGCGCAGGACATTGCCCAGAAGATGATCGACATTTTCCGCGAGGAAAACCTGTCGGGCAACAAGGGTGAGGTCAAGGAGACGATGAGCTTCGTCAACCAGCAGCTTGCCGCGCGAGAGAAGGAGTTGGAAGCCGCCGAGCAGAAGCGCCTCGCCTTCGAAGCTCAGCATCCCGAAATGATCCAGGGCGGCGCGGTCAATCTGCAACGTCTTGAAAGCTCGCGCACCGAATTGCGCGACATCGAAGCCGACATCGCCGCCGCCCAGTCAGCGGTTGCGGCGATCAATGGCCAGCTTGCCGGCACGCCCAAGAACCTGCCCGGCGGCGCGATCAATTCGGCTGGCGCCTCGCTTGCCGCCGCGCAGAACGACCTTGCCGGGATGAAGGCGAGGGGCCTGACCGACAGTCATCCCGATGTCATCAGCGCGCGTAACCAGATCGCGATCCTGCGGCAGGCCGCACGCGCCGAAGCGCAGTCCGGCAGCATAGGCGCGAGCAATCCCGCCTACACATCGCTGCTTTCGATCAAGGCCGAACGCGAAGCCAATCTCATGGCGCTGCAATCGCGCCGCGCGGCCATGCAGTCCGAACTGGCGATGGCCAAGGCGCGCCAGATCGACAATCCCGATGTCGCGGCCGAGGCCCAGAAGATCAACCGCGACTACGATGTGCTGCGCAAGCAGTATGACGAGCTTCTGCAGGATCGCGAGGAATTGCGCCTGCGCGGCGAAGTCAGGACCGAACGCGAGGCCGTGAAGTTCCAGGTGGTCGATCCGCCGACGACGCCGCTTGCTCCCGCCGCGCCCAACCGGCCGCTGCTGTTGTTCGGAGTGCTGATCGTCGGCCTTGGCGCAGGCTGCGCCGCCGCCTTCGCGATGAGCAAGCTGGGCGCCACTTTCTCGACATCCGGGCGACTGGAAAAGGTGAGCGGGCTCCCGGTTCTCGGCACCATCTCGAAGACCGTCACCGATGCGCGCCGTGCCTTCGACGCAAAGCGCATGCGCCTGTTCTACGGCGCCACTGCGGCGCTCGGCGGAGTGTTCATCCTGTTGCTTGCCGCTGAATTCATTCAGCGTGGCATGATTGCCTGAGGGGGAGAGAGGCGATGACCGAACAGAGCAAGATCCCCCTGCCTCCCGAAGGCGAAGGCCCGCGCGGCAATTCCATCGAGCGCGCGGTCGAGAAATTCGAGCTGGGCAAGTTCAATCCGCCGCCGATTCCGGGCGGGCTGGAACCGCGCCGTCCGCGTCGACCGGTCCGATTGCCCGCAATTGACTTGATGCCCGCACCTGCGCCGCAGCCAGTCGCGGCTCCCGCGCCTGCGCCGGTCGCAGCACCCGTTGCCGAAGCGCCGTCGCAGCCTGCCGCCGTCGCGCAAGCCGCGCCGCAGCCCGCTGCGTCCCCGGAGCCGGAACCCGTCCGGTTCAGAGGCAAGAAATACAAGGTCAATCGCAAGCGCCTTCGCGAACAGGGTCTGATCCAGCCTGAAGGCGCGGTTACAGGGCTGCTCGAGGAGTTTCGCATCGTCAAGCGGCAGTTGCTGGTCAACGCCTCGGACCTGCGTCGCCAGGGCAGTGGGGCTGCCGCCCAGCGTATCCTCGTCAGTTCGCCGCACCCCAACGAGGGCAAATCCTACTGCGCGGTCAACCTGGCGCTGTCGATCGCCGCCGAGATGGAGAGCGAAGTGCTGCTGGTCGATGCCGATTTCGCCAAGCCGTCGCTGCCGAAAATGCTGGGCCTGCCCGATGGGCCCGGCCTGCTCGACGCGCTGACCGATCCGAACAAGGATCCCGCCGATTTCGTGCTCGGCACCGATATTCCGGGCCTGTGGGTTCTTCCCGCCGGTTCGAGCAAGACCAATGCCGATACCGAATACCTTGGATCGTCACGTGGCGGGCAGGTTCTCGACCGACTCACGCAGGGCGCGCCCCATCGTATCGTCCTGTTCGATTCGCCGCCCGCGCTTGCCGCTTCGCCTGCCGCCGCGCTCGCCAAATATGTCGGGCAGGTGATGCTCGTCGTGCGCGCCGACCAGACAGGGCAGGGGGCGCTTGAAGACGCGATCTCGCTCCTGTCGGCCTGCCCCAACATCCAGCTCCTGCTCAATGCCGCCAACTTCAGCCCGAGCGGGCGAACGTTTGGCGCCTATCACGGCTACGGAGAATAAGGCCATGGCCCGTATTTCCACTGTCCGCATGATTGCCCTGCTGCTTGCAGCCGGTGCACCTGTGACGTCCGCGCTCGCCCAGTCGATGCCCTATACGCCGCCTCGCGAACGCGGGCAGGGTGAGGACGGCGAAGCTGTTCGCCGTGAACGGCTGCTTGAGCCCTACATCGAGGTCGCGCAGGTCGTCACCACGCGCAACATGCCGCAGAACGAGACCTTCACCTATACGCGCGCCGCCGCCGGGCTTGAGGCTCTGAGTGTCGGCACGCGCAATTCCGGCGCGGTGTCGCTGCGCTACGAGCGCCGGTTCGACTGGGATCAGCCCGATGCCGCGGGCGATTCGATCAGCGGTATCGCCAATGGCTATGCGACGGTGGCGCAGGGTGTTCAGCTCCACGCAGGCGGCGTTGCCACGCGCGAGCGATTCAACACCAGCGGCGCGTCGGTTCCGGGCGGTGTCCAGTTCGACGACGAGGTGGTGCAGGTCTATTCGATCTACGGCGGGCCGGTCATCGCAACGCAGGCAGGTGATGTGGCGGTGAACGCC
>JAGREJ010000347.1 GCA_020446595.1 Novosphingobium sp.
GGCCGCAGGCAATCTCGGCGCGGCACGCGAGCGCTACGAGGCCGGGCTTGCCCTTCGCGACCGATTGGCGGCGATGGAACCGGGCAACAGACAGTGGCAGCGCGATCTCTCGGTCAGCTACAGCAAGCTCGGCGACGTCGAAGTGGCCGCACGTAATCTCGGCGCGGCGCGCGAACACTACGAGGAAGGGCTTGCCATTGCTGACAGGCTGGCGGCGATGGAACCGGGCAACAGCGAGTGGCAACGCGATCTCTCGATCAGCTACAACAACCTCGGCGATGTCGAACGGGCGGCAGGTGATCTTGGTACGGCGCGCGAGCACTACGAGGCCGGGCTTGCTATTCGCGACCGGCTGGCAGGGATGGAACCGGGCAATTGTCGGTGGCAGCGCGATCTCTCGATCAGCAATACCAAGCTCGGCGATGTCGAACGAGCCACAGGCAATCTTGGCGCGGCGCGCGAGCGCTACGAAGCCGGACTTGCCATTGCCGACAGGCTGGCGGCGATGGAACCGGGCAACAGCGAGTGGCAACGCGATCTCTCGATCAGCTACAACAACCTCGGCGATGTCGAACGGGCGGCAGGTAATCTTGGCGCGGCGCGCGAACGCTACGAGGCCGGGATTGCCATTGGCGACCGGCTGGCGGCGCTGGAAGCGGGCAACGCCCTGTGGCAGCGTGATCTGTGGGCAGGCAACGGCAAACTTGGCCAGCTTGCCGAGGCTGAAAGCAACATCGCTCTTGCGTTGACCCATTTTCGACGCGCCGAAGCGGCGATGGTCGCGCTTGTGGACGCACACCCAGATCATCCCGGCTTCGCACGCGACCTAGGACATGTCCGGGCGGACATCGCCCGCCTCTCCTGACGCCCCTTCCCTACATGCACGCCCGCCTGTAACTCTCTGCGCATGACCGGACTTCGTCTCTGTTCCGCCGCTTGGGCGCGGGTTTTTCGCCAAGCACGCCTGTGTCACCTTGCACCCCCAAAGCCGCATAATTCCGCGCCTTTGTGGGGGCGGACACCAAGGCGGACAGGTGTCACTTGTGTCACCCTCGCCGCGCTGGCTGCCGCCCTCGCGTTGCTTCCCCTCATACCGCCTGCCCTCGCCAACGACAGCGAGGCGGAAATCGGCGTGGGTGGGATCGTGCTCAAGCAGGGCACGCCCATCATCATGGCTTCGGAAGACCTGTTCCTCTCCGAGGACAAGGTGCGCGTCACCTATCGTTTCGAAAACCCCAGCGACAAGGACATTCGCACCACAGTCGCCTTTCCCCTGCCCGGCCAGCCGCGCGGCATGCTGTGGCAATGGTTCGAATTGCAGCAAAAGCATGACTGGAAGGACTTCGCCTATTCGACGAAAGTGAATGGCGCGCCGGTGAGCTTCCGGCCCATCGAACTGGCGGTGATCGGCACCCGCGATGTCACCAATGAGGTGAAGGCCAGCGGTCTGCCGTTCGACTGGTATCTGGACGAGCCGTTCGACAAGTCGGTCGATGCGCTGTCCGAGGAAAGGCGCGCGGCGCTGATCAAACAGGGACTGCTGGTGAAGGACGAGAGTTTCAACGGCGTCTATGTGCCCGCCTGGGACGTGGCGACATGGTTCGTGCGCGAACAGCTCTTTCCGGCGAACAGCACGATAACGGTCGAGCACGAATACAAACCGATCCTGGGCGGCAGCGTCGGCGGCGGGCTCTATCCTTCGGTGCGCAAGGAAAACCCGCAGTTTCTCAAGGATTATGAGGAGGTCTGGTGCACCGACCGTACCTTCATCGCCGGTGTGGATCGCAGGCTGACGTCGGCAAAGCCGGGCAAGTCAGTCTATTACGGCGAGACCTGGCTGACCTATGTCCTCTCGCCCGGCGCCAACTGGAACGGGCCGATCCGCGATTTCCGCATGGTGGTGGACAAGGGTGCGCCGGAGAATCTCGTCAGCTTCTGCATGGACGGGGTCAAGAAGATCGCGCCGACGCAGTTCGAGGTGAGGAAGAAGGACTTCACGCCGAAGGACGAGTTGCGGATCCTGATCCTCAAGTTCGACGAATACGACGACGTGGATTGACGGCGGACGCGCCAACCCCGCCCCCGCCATGTGGCGGGAGCGGGGCGCAGGGGGAAAGGCTGACCCGGCTCAGATGTCGAAGCGGTCCGCGTTCATGACCTTGGTCCAGGCCGCAAAGAAGTCTGCGACAAATTTCGCCTCGTGGCCGTTTTCGGCATAGACTTCGGCAATGGCGCGAAGCTGCGAGTTGGAGCCGAACACGAGGTCCGCACGGGTGGCGCGCCAACGTTCTTCGCCGGTGGCGCGGTCCGAACCGACGAATTCCTCCTCGTCGCTGCCCTCGACGGGTTTCCATTGGGTCTTCATGTCGAGCAGATTGACGAAGAAGTCGTTGGTGAGCTGGCCGGGCCGATCGGTGAACACGCCGTGCGGGCGACCGCCCTGATTGGCGCCAAGCACGCGCAGCCCGCCCAGCAGCACCGCCATTTCGGGCAGGGTCAGGCCAAGCAGGTCCGCCCGGTCGATCAGCAGGTCCTCGGTCCTGACGCTGAGCTTGCCGGAGCGGTAGTTGCGGAAGGCATCTGCGTGCGGCTTGAGCCAGTCGAAGCTTTCCGCATCGGTCTGCTCGTCGCTGGCATCGCCGCGCCCGGGGGTGAAGGTAAAGCCGATGCTGTGTCCGCCATCGGCGGCTGCCTTCTCGACCGCGACTGTACCGGCCAGGACGATCGCATCGGCCATCGAGAGGTTGCCGCGCAATTCGTCGATCTTCGCAAGCACCTTGCCCAGTTCGGAAGGGTCGTTGACCGCCCAGTCTTTCTGCGGAGCGAGCCGCACACGCGCGCCGTTGGCGCCGCCGCGATGGTCGGTCCGACGATAGGTCGAGGCCGAAGCCCAGGCCGCCTTGACCAGTTCGCTGACGGTGAGGCCGCTGGCGAGCACCGCATCCTTGAACCCGGAAACGTCCGCGAGCGAAGGCGTGGTCCCGGCGGGAACCGGATCCTGCCAG
>JAGREJ010000348.1 GCA_020446595.1 Novosphingobium sp.
ACGGAAAACGTGCCGACATCGGCATCGCTCTCAAGGAAATCGCGGCCCACCGCGCCATAGAAGTTGTCGGCATTCACGGCATAGGGTTCGCCCGTTGCCGGATCGAACGGGTGACCATAGTCGCTCATCCCGTCGGCGCGGAAATGGTAATAGTCGAGGGCGACCGACAGCGTGTCTGTCAGGCGCCAGCCCAAGGCTCCGGCAAGTCCGTAGCGTTCCGAATCGACATAGTCGCGGCCAGGAACGTCGGCGCTGTGGTAAAGGGCGTTGACCCGCAGGGCGAGGCCGGGCGAGAGTTCGTAATTCGCGTCGATCGTCCCGCGCAGGAATTTTTCGGTCCCAACGCCGCCCTCGGCGACGACGAAATCATTGCCGGTCTGGGCGCGCTTGGATTGCAGGCCGACCGATCCGCCGGTGGTGCCCCGGCCCATGAAGGCGCTGGACGGGCCCTTGACGATCTCGACCTGCTCGATGGCGAAGACCTCGCGGCTGGTGACGCCGGGATCGCGCTGGCCGTCGATGTAGATGTCGTTACGCGCTTCGAAGCCGCGGATGAAGATACGGTCGCCGAAGGCATTGCCGCCTTCGCCGGTGCCGAGCGTCACGCCCGGCGTGGTGCGAGCCAGTTCGCGGAAGCTTGTCGCGCCCACGTCCTCGATAACCTCCTTCGGGATGATGGTGATCGACTTGGGCGTGTCGCGGACTTCCTCTGAAAACCGGGAGTCGGTCGAGCGGTTGACCTTGTAGGGGGCTTCCGGATCGGCATTGGGATTGGCGTCTCCCTCGCGATGACCCTCGACGACAATGTCCGTGCGTCTCGTGCCGTCGTCGGCTGCGTCGTCCGCCCAGGCGGGGGCAGGCAGAAGGGCTGCGGCGAGAGCGCCCGCCAGGATCGTGCCTTGCGCCGGAGCAGGCCGCAGAGAATTGTCCCCGCAAGCGGCGGGTTTGCGAATGGTGGTCATGCAATAGTCCCCTCAACAATGTGGGGCGCTATTGAGACTGATTCGCGATATTGTCAACTCTAATGCGAGTCGTTTGCATTAATTCGCTGGTGCTGGCCCCGGTCCTGCCGTCAGCAGTCGCCTCCACCTCCCAGGATTCCTCCCATGATGCCGCCTTTGCGCTTGCAATCCGCGCCGGTCTGGCCCGCACCCTGGCTGCCGCCCATCGACATGCCTTGCATGTTCATCCAGCTCGTCGTTGAACGATGGCGAACGCGCGCGGTCCATTGCAGGTTCCAGGGTCCTGCTGCGGGTTTCGGCGGATAGGAGAAGTTCTCTTCCGGACCGAATGCGGTGAGCGTGCCGACCTTGAAATCGGCCGCGGCCCTGTTGACCTCTGCCGGTATCGCGCAGCTTGTCGCGGTGGGTGCGAGGACCGTGCCGCTCTTGACAAGTCCGGCGACCTGACCCGGCGAGAGCCAGTCGGCAAGACCATTGCCGAACTGCCGGGTGGAACTGCTGGTCCACATCACCATGTCGCCCATTTCGCCGTTCGGTCCCTGCTTGCCGCCGAACAGGCCGACCAGATAGCCGGTCGCGCCAGCGATCCCGGTCCAGTTCGTGCGGGTTGCCCCGCTCGGCAACGAGCCGGTGCGTACCGCGAGCGGCGCCATGAAGTCCTTGGCGAGGGTGAAACTGATTTCCGGCGCGTAGTTCGACGCGATCCGGTGCAGGCCCGGCAGCGACGAGTCGGCCTTGACATATTTGCCATCCTCCGCTGGCCAGCGCGCGAAGGTCTTGCTGTTCGACGCCGTCGGTCCCCAGTCGCGGATGACCGCGCTGTTCCACAGGCCGGGCGGAACCTGACCCCTGGCGACCTTGGCGAAATCGATGACGACGGGCTGACCCTTGCCGACGCGTTCGCCACAGCCCCAGAAGATCAGCAGGCGACCCTTCGGCTGCTCCGGGAGCATGTCGGGCACCTTTTCCTCGCGCGGTGTAACCAGTGCCACCGATTTGCCGAGTTTGGCATTGGGCGGCATGAAATGATCTGCCTTGGGATTGCCCTTGGCCGGACCCTGGGTGGAGCCGATCCGCAGATAGAGTTCGTGCTGCGCCTTGTTGCCGCCGCCACCGCCGAACATCATGCCCATGGCCGAGCCCATGCCGCCACCGGCCATTCCGGAAACGGTTCCGGCGCGCATGTCGTAACGGGCAACGGGGCCTGCGGCGGGCTTCTGCTGGGCAACGAGCGGAAGGCTCACGGCAAATAACGCCGCTCCGACAAGAGCGACGGCAATCAAGCGTCTGTTTTTCATGGGATGCGTCCTGAACGTGACGCGATCCGAATACTCCGATTCGGTCGTCCCGGAAAGCAAAATCGCACGCCCCGGATGCGCCGCAGAGCGCCGTGTCAGCCCTTGTCTTGCGGCTCGCTTCGCAAGGCGGCGACAAGCTCCTGGAACTGCTTGTTGCCCTTCAGGTTGAGGTCGCGCTGCGGGAACGGAATCTCGATGCCGTTATCCTTGAGGAGCCACCACAGCCGCTTGAGCACGTCCGAGCGGACATTGCCTACGCCCTCCTCCGGGTCCGAGATCCAGCAATGGATAACAAAATCGACCGAACTGTCGCCGTAGGCATCGAGCCAGACACGCGGCGCCGGATCCGCAAGAACCCGCTCGCAGGCCGCCGCGGCCTCCAGCATCAGTTCCTCCGCCCTGCCGATGTCGGCTTCGTAGGAAATTCCCACCCGCACCTGGATACGCACGTTGCGCGACGAATAGGACCAGTTCTCGACCTGATTTATCATCAGGTTCTCGTTGGGAATGAGATATTCGCGCTCATCACGCGTCGTCATTGAAATGGCCCGGATGCCGATCTTGCGAATCTGGCCGAACGTCTCGTTGCCGGCCTGATCGGCGATGGCGATCACGTCGCCGGGCTTGATCGACCTGTCCATCAACAGGATGATCCCGGCGATCAGGTTGCCGAAGGTCTTCTGCAGGCCGAAGCCGATGGCAAGACCGAAGGCGCCCGAGAAGACCGCCAGCGCGGTGAGGTCGATCCCAAGAAGATCGATGCCGATCAGGATCGCGACGACCCAGATCACCAGCGAAATCAGCTTTTCGGCTAGCAGTCGCTGGGCATCGTCGAATCTGGTGACCCGGTTCAGCATGGCATGCGCCGCCTTGCTGAACAGCCAGGCGAACAGGAAAACGGCAACGATAACGCAGGCGACGACGATGACGTCCCAAGCGGAGATGCGGAAGGTGCCCGCCTCGAAAGCGAACTGGTCCATAATCTCGACAATGTCGCCCGCCGTGCTGCTCTTGGCGGATACCACTTCCTTGAAGTCTTTCGCGGCATCGACCGATTCGGCAACCGCCTGGCCCGAGGG
>JAGREJ010000349.1 GCA_020446595.1 Novosphingobium sp.
GGAGGCGGCATAGCCGAACCGCTCGCGGTGCCATTCCTCGTGTTCGCGGGCGACTGCGAGCTGTTCGGGCGTGGTATCGACACCGGTGACGCTGCCGCTTTCGCCGACCAGCTGGGCGAGGACATAGGCGTCCTGCCCGGAACCGGAACCGAGATCGAGAATCGCGGCGCCTTCAATGGCTTGCGGCAGCACCAGTCCGCAACCGTAATAGCGCGCCTTCACTTCGGGATGGACATTGCGCAGCGCCTCGATCACGCGATCTGGCGGCGCGGCCATGGTGCAGCAGGCGTCGGTTTTCAGATCCTGACTGCCTTGCAGAACCTTGCCGTAATAATCGCGACTGTTTTCGACGTTCATGAAACCTCTGGGATGGCGGGGACGAACAACCTGTGACAAGCGGCCCAATACCGCCTATTTCGCTGGTAAGCACGTGCCAGTTACCAAAGTCGCCCGATGAAATACACACATGACGCAATCGTTATCGGCGCGGGAGCCGCGGGCCTCACCGCCGCGGGCGGCTGCGCGCTGTTCGGGCTTTCGGTGGCGCTGATCGAGCAGGGCGAGATGGGCGGCGAATGCCTCAATACCGGCTGCGTCCCGTCCAAGGCTCTGCTGGCCGCCGCAGCACGGGCGGCGCAGGAGGGCGAAAGGCTTGGCGTGCATGTAGATGCCAGAATCGACTGGGCGGGAGTGCGCGGCCATGTCGAGCAGGCGATCCGGGACATTGCCCACCATGATTCGCAGGAACGTTTCGAATCAATGGGTTGCGAGGTAATCCG
This sequence comes from Novosphingobium sp., assembly GCA_020446595.1. Classification (GTDB taxonomy): domain Bacteria; phylum Pseudomonadota; class Alphaproteobacteria; order Sphingomonadales; family Sphingomonadaceae; genus Novosphingobium. The sequence continues at coordinate 780 of JAGREJ010000349.1, forward strand.
GGAACAGGCGCGGTTCGTTGCCCGCGACACGGTGCAGGTCGGGGAACGGACGCTGCGTGCGCCGCGGATCGTCATCGCCACCGGCTCGCGCCCCATGATTCCGCCCATCGAAGGCATCGATACGGTGCCCTACCTCACCAACGAAAACCTGTTCCAGTTGAACGAGTTACCCCGTCATCTCGCGATCATCGGCGCGGGCGCGATAGGCATGGAAATGGCCTCGGCGTTCCGCCGTCTCGGCAGCGAAGTCACCGTTATCGCCCCTGCCCGCCCGATGGAACGCGACGACGAAGAGGCCGCAAACATGGTCAAACAGGCGATTGAAAGCGAAGGCGTGCGCTTCGTCTCGGGCACGGTCAGTCGCTGCATCGGCACTGCAACGGCATTGCAACTGACTTGCAGCGGTGGCGAAAAGATCGAGGCCAGCCACGTGCTCGTGGCAGCCGGACGCAAGGCCAATGTGGACAGCCTCGATCTCGACAAGGCAGGCGTGAAAGTCGGCAAGAATGGCATCGAAGTCGATGCCCGCCGCCGCACGTCCAACAAGCGCGTCTATGCCATTGGCGATTGCCGCGACGGGCCGCGCTTCACCCATGTCTCGGGCTACGAGGGCTCGAACGTGGCGCTGGAGATCGCGCTCGGCATTCCGGCCAAGGCCGATTACTCGGCGCTGCCGCATTGCACCTTCACCTCGCCCGAACTGGCGCAAGTCGGGATGACCGAAGCGGAGGCGCGCGAGCGGCATGGCGACAGGGTGCATGTTGTCCGGCAGGCATTCTCGGACAACGATCGGGCCGTGTGCGAAGGAGCCTCTGACGGATTCCTCAAGCTGGTGATGAAGGGCAAGAAGGTGCTCGGCGTCACGGCAGTCGGCGAACACGCGGGCGAATTGCTGCTGCCGTGGACACAGGTGATCGCGGGCAAGGCGAGCACCTTCGCGATGGGTTCGGCAATTGTCGCCTATCCCATGCGCGCCGACATTTCCAAGCAGGCCGCTTTCGCCGCATGGGAACCGACCGTATTCGGCAAGTGGCCCAAGCGCCTCGCAGGGCTGGTTGCCAGAAGCCGCAGATGGCGGGGATGAGTTCGCCCTTCGCGCCCGAAGCGCCGGCCCTCGCGCCCGGCAAGTTCACCGATCCCAGGCGAACGCTGGATGGCAGCGAGCGCGCCTCGGTGCCGCTGACGGCGCTCGAAACCCTGTGGTTCAACACCGGCACGCTGTGCAACCTCGCCTGCGCGGGCTGCTATATCGAGAGCAGCCCGACGAACGATGCGCTGGTCTATCTTGCCGCCAGCGATGTGACGAAGTTTCTCGATGAGATCAAAGGGCTTGCACTGGAAACCCGCGAGATCGGTTTCACTGGCGGCGAGCCCTTCATGAACCCCGAAATCATGGCGATGCTGGCAGATGCGCTGGGGCGCGGCTTCGAGGTGCTGGTCCTCACCAATGCGATGAAACCGATGCGGCGGCATGAGGCAGCCCTATTGGACCTGCGCGAGCAATATGGCCCCCGCCTCACCCTGCGCGTCAGCCTCGATCACTACACCGTGCAGGTTCATGAGGCCGAGCGCGGGGTGGACACATGGCACAAGGCGCTCGACGGGCTGCGCTGGCTGGCGCTGCACCACTTCTCCATCGCGGTTGCCGGTCGTCTGCTGCCGCACGAGCGCGAGGTCGGCGCGCGCCGTGGTTATGCCGCGCTGTTTGGCACCAACGATATTCCCATAGACGCGAGCGATCCTGCCCGACTGGTGCTGTTTCCCGAAATGGACGCGCATGCCGACATTGCCGAAGTGACCACCGACTGCTGGCAAATTCTCGGCAAATCACCCGACGATACGATGTGCGCCAGCAGCCGCATGGTCGTGCACCGCAATGGCGAGAGCACCCCGCGCGTCGTCGCCTGCACCCTGCTGCCCTATGAGGCGCAATTCGATCTGGGCGAGACGCTGACCGAAGCCAGCCGTGCGGTGCGACTCAACCACCCGCATTGCGCACGCTTCTGCGTGCTTGGCGGCGCAAGCTGCTCGGCCTAGGATTGCTCGGGAGAGGGGAACAACGATGGACGAAACACCCAAGCCGCCGCTGACGGCGCGGATCACCAAATGGCTCGGCCTTGCCGCGCTGGCCCTTGCTGTTCTGGGGCCAACGCTTGCGCGTTACGACCTGATCGGCAAGCTGCCGGGCTTCACCGCACTGCTCGGAGCCGGTGCGCTTTCGCTGATCGCGATCCTGCTCGGGCTCGTGGCGCTCTCGATTGCATGGGGCAAACGCAAGGGCGGTGCGAAGACCGCGCTCATCGGGCTGATCCCGGCGCTGCTCGTGTTCGGCTTTCTCGCCTTCGGCGCTTCGAGCGCGGGGAAATATCCGGCGATCCACGATGCGACGACCGATCTCGCCGATCCGCCCGCGTTCGAGGTTCTGGAACTGCGCAAGGACAACCTTGTCGGGGTCGAGACGGTCGAAAACTGGCGCAAGATTCACGCCGAGGCCTATCCCGAACTGGCGACGATCATTATCGACAAGCCGGTTGCCGAGGTGATCGCCGATGCCGAGAAGCTCGCCAACGCGCGCGGCTGGACTGTGGCCAAGGCCGATCCGGCGGCGGGCAGGTTGGAAGCGACGGCCTATGCCGCGTGGATCAGGTTCCAGGACGATGTCGTGCTGCGCGCGCGCCCGCTGGACGACGGCCAGCGCAGCGAGGTCGATATGCGCTCGGTCAGCCGCGTCGGCGTAGGCGACCTTGGCTACAACGCGAACCGGGTGAAAGAGTTTCTGGCGGATTTGAAGGGGGTTTGAGCGGCTCACTCCCTCCTCTTCAGAGGAGGGGGTTGGGGGGTGGTGGCGGTGCCGCAGGCATCGCTCGAGTGAGCAACAGGTTACTGATCAAGCACCACCCCGCTGCGACCAAGGTTTGCTGCGCAAACCCGGTCTCGCTGCCCCTCCTCTGAAGAGGAGGGGGAAGGGGTAGCTCAATCGGATGGGGACTCGACCCAATCGTTTACGCGAGCCCATTGTTCGGCGGCCATGTAAATTACATCAAAGACAGGATCCTTGATCGCGTAGTACAGAGTCTTGTCGTCCGGAAATCGGCTGGATAATTCGATCTTGATTTTCTCGTACGCCTTCGCGGCCTCGTCACAAGCGCGAAGATAGTCACGCGAAACGAGCGAAAATCTCTGATTAAACCTGCCGCGTTCCCGAACGTGTATGTTAGCAGACGGCTCGGCTAGGTTGAAAAACCGCTTTTCCAGTTCCGACGGTTCGAGAGTCATTCCCGCAGGGCAATGGTCTTTGAGGCCAGGTCGGAAATGGAAACCGTTACGCTCCATCGCCGCGACATCAACATCGTCCAGAGCGTTGACGGACACCTGTATATCGATGATGTCTTTCGCACTCAGGCCATCGATTGCGGTAGACCCGATGTGATGTAGCACCGCATCCTTTGGCAAGGCTGGCCGCAGAAGCACTGCAATATCTTGATACCTGCCTGACCACGCAACGTTGAATTGATGCAATTCGATCGGCTCGGCCATAGCCTTGCCTACAACACACATCCCAACGCCCGCAATGGCATCATTTGCCGCC
>JAGREJ010000047.1:0-9714 GCA_020446595.1 Novosphingobium sp.
GTTTCGACCTTGCTCGGTCTGCTCCACGGGATCGGTTTCGCTTCGGTCTTGACCGAGACCGGATTGCCGCAAACGCAGCTTCCCGCCGCGCTGCTGTTCTTCAACCTGGGCGTCGAGGCAGGCCAGATCGCTCTGGTCATCGCAGTTCTCGCCATCGTCCTGCTGGTCAAGACATACCATTCGAGAATCCGCGCGGCGCTGCCGGCGATTCACGCGGGCTTCGCCAAACACGCCTCGGCGCTGACGCTGACCTTCATCGGCGCAGTGAGCGCCTTCTGGTTCATCGAGCGATCGGTCGCACTGTTCGGATAGTGCGCCGGGAAGGCAGGACAAGAGAGCGGCCTTTCGACAGCCTGCCTAAAGGTTCGTGCGGTTCAGGTGACCGTCACGATAACGAACGAGACGTTGTCAGGCGCACCGCGCGAAAGCGTGAGTTCAAGCAGCTTGTCGGCCGCAGCCTCGATCCCGAGCCGGGACACCGCCGCCAGTATCTCGTCATCCCTGACGATCCGGGTGAGGCCGTCGCTGGCCAGAACGAAGCTTTCGCCCGGCTCCAGCGTTCCGGTCACCGTATCGACCGTCAGCGGATGCGACGCGCCGACCGCGCGGGTCAGGACATTGGCATTGGGATGGCTCTCGGCCCGCTCCGCTTCCAGCATGCCGGCATCAACCAGATCCTGAACGAGGCTGTGATCGCGCGTAATCTGGGAAATCGAACCATTCGCGATCCGGAAGGCGCGACTGTCTCCCACCCAGAAGCAGCAGAATTCGTTCGCTTCGGCCAGCAGGCCCACGACTGTCGTTCCAATCGTGCGGCCCTGTCCGCCCGCCTGCGCGAGCTCGATCAGCTGCACATTGACCGATTCGATCGCACCGACAGCCTTGCCGATCCGGTTGACGAAACTGCTCGCGGGTGGAAGCGCCGCCAGCGCCTCGACGACCATCGCGCTCGCCACCTCGCCCGCATCGTGACCGCCCATGCCATCCGCGACGACCCACATCGCCCGGTCAGGCAGAAACAGCACAGAGTCTTCGTTCAACTTGCGCTTGTGGCCGACATGGGTTCGCGAGGTGCAAACGAATCCCAACTTTGAGCTCTCCTGCGACCAGCTTAGCTTTTGGGCTAGTAACCGGAACAGCATCGTGCAAGGGTTGTTGCAAAGCAACAAATTCTTTCCGGAGCGGACGGAATGAGCAGGGTTTATAGCAACAAGGCGTTGCCGGCGGGCACCGTGTTGAGAGAGTGGCGGCTCGACGAGGTGCTCGGGGTCGGCGGCTTCGGCATCGTCTACAAGGCGCACGGCATCTATTTCGACGAGCTCGTCGCCATCAAGGAATACTTCCCCAGCTCGATCAGCGAACGCAAGGAAGACGACACGATCGTCCCGGTCGATTCCGACGCAGAAGAGGTTCACGCGCTCGGGCTCAAGAAATTCGTGGAGGAGGCCAAGCTCCTCTGGAACCTGTCCACGCCGTCCCGCCACCCCAACATCGTCAGCGTCCGCAGCCTGTTCGAGATTCACGGCACGGCCTACATGGTCATGGACTTCGAGGATGGCACTTCGCTCTCGAAACTGCTCAAGGACGGGACACGCTACAATCAGGCCAGCCTGACCGCGCTGATCCAGCCAATCGCCGAGGGTCTGGAGCGCGCTCACCGTGTCGGAGTGCTTCACCGCGACATCAAGCCCGCCAACATTCTTGTCAGTCCGGAAGGACGACCGGTGCTCATCGATTTCGGATCGGCGCGTTTCGAATCCGGCGAGGCGACAAGCACGACGGTCACTTTCCACACTCCGCCCTATGCCGCCATCGAGCAATATGTGAAGACCTACGATCAGGGGCCGTGGACCGATGTCTACGCGCTTGGCGTGGTGCTTTACGAATGCGTGACCGGCGAAAAACCCGCCGAAGTACTGGAGCGGCTGCACGGCAATGCCGACAAGCCGCTGGCCGACGGCGACTGGCCGGGGTTCAGCAAGGGCTTCCTGGCCGCCATCGACACGGCGATGACCATCAGGCCGGATGACCGGCCCCGGTCAATCTCCGAATGGCTGCCAATGCTCTCGATGGCGGACGATGCAGTTCCGGCCAAGGCGCCGACACCTCAGCCAGCGGGTGACGAGACAGTCGTCTCGATCATGCGCAGCTCCCCGGACGAGATCAAGCCGGTTGCACCAGCTACACCGGGTTTCGAAATGCCGAGCGAGATCCGCACCTCGGTTCCCGATCGGCCGAGCCAGGCCGAATTCAAGCGCGCTGGCGAGGTAACCAAGGGCGATGCCGGTCCCGCCAATCCGGCGGATGAACAACCGCAACCCGATGCGACCGAGCCGCCCGCGCCGGGCCTGCCTGCCGAACCCGTCGCGCTCGCAGGCGAGGCCGCTTCAGCGCCGAAGGAACCACCGGCTCCGCCAGCAACGCCCGCCGCAAGTCAGGCAAGGCCCGCGCCCAAACCGGCAAAACCGACCAAGCCGGTCGCTGCCAAGCCAGCAAAGAGTGGCAGCAAGGCTCCGGTGATTGCGCTCGGCGCGGCGGCGCTTGTCGCCGCGCTCGCGGGCGGTGGGTGGTATCTTGCGAGCGGAGGCCTTTCGGGAAGCGGCAATGACGTGGATTCGGAAACGACGTTCGAGCCCGAATTCGATGCCGCAAGCACTGATATGCCGACCACGGAAGTCGCAAGCGATGCCAGCATTGCCACGCAGGTCGAGGCCCTGGCGACCGATGCGAAGGCGGGCGGTGTCTTGCCTGCCGCAACCGCGATCGTTGCAACCACGGCGAACGAACTGAAGGCGATCGAGCAAGAGCTGACAGGACAGTCCGGCAATGCCTCCACAGCGGCAGCCCTGCGCACCAAGGCCGACGGGACGGCTACATCCGCACTGGTCCGCTTTGTCGATACCCTCGCGCAGGACAGCGATGGCAAATCGCAGAGGCTGGCGCGGGAAATTCCATGGAGTGCTTCGGGTCGGGCGGCGGCCAGCGCCGGTACCGACAAGCAGCGCATTGCCTCTGCGCTCGCGCGCACGCGCGGCAGCTTGCTGAATGCGAAGAAGGCGGTTCGCTCGGCCGCCAATCCGGCCGAAGCAGTGGCCATTGCGCGACAGGCAATGGCAGCGTCGAAGGCCTACTCGGCCACCTATTTCCAGGCGTTCCGTGCCGGACCGGGCATGAAATCCGAACGCACCGAACTGGCGCAGACCAATCGCGAAGCGGCTCGTCCCGAGACACCGGAAGTCGAAGCCGCGCCGGTGCGGGCAACGCCGCAACCCGAAGCCCCGACATCGGGTTCGCAAGGCGTATCTGCGGCGACGAGAAGCGAATTCAACTCGGTCGTTGCTTCGGCAAGAAGCGCAGCCGCCGAAATCAAGCGCCTTGGCGCGACTGGCAGGCCCGGCTCCGACGCCACCGATACCGAGAAGACCAGATACGAGATCCGGCGACAGAACGCCGACACGGCCAAACGCTACGAAAGCTACCTCAATGAGCTCTCAGGTTCCATGAGAGGCACAAGCACGGAAAGCGAAGCGCGCCAGTCGGTCGCCAAGGCGAACCAGACCCTAGGTTACCTCACGACGATGCTGAGGAGTTCGAGGACCGCATCGCAGTAGCCGTGGCGCTCCGGCCAGTGAGCCGAAGCTCGCGAGCCGCGAATTTCGAAACGAGCGCTCAGAGCGCGAACAACACCTTCATGCGGTTGATGTCACCGCATCGCTCATAGTCGACCGACTTGGTCAGGCGCTTGATGAGCGGTATGCCAAGTCCGCCCAGTGTCGCGTTTTCGAGCGTGTCGAAGGGTGCGTTTTCCTGAGCTGCAAGGGGATCGAAGGCAGCGCCATCGTCCTCGATCCAGAGCAGGAGGCCCTGCTCGCACAGGTCCGCTGAAAGCACGATGCGCGTCGCCTGGTCCGCATGGCGCACCACATTGGACACGAGTTCCTCAAGGACGACCTCGATCCGGTTTATCACTCCGCCATCGGGCTGAGACGGCTCGATGAATTGCAGCAGAGCCTGCCTTGCGGTCTCGACCGCCGATACCTCTTTAGGGAGCTCCAGGCGCAGGCCCATCTGGGCATTTGCGGGCATGAAATCCGTCCCCGCCTGCGATCAGCCGGCCACCTCGGCCATTGCATCGGCCTCCGTCTGGAGGATCGGAATGATGTCCGACAGAGCCGTGGTCTCGAAGATTTCCATGACAGCCGGGTTTGCCCCGAACATCGCGAACTTGGCGCCCCTGCTGGCAAGGCCGCGGGCTGTCGTGAGCAACATCCTGATGCCGAGCGAGGCAATGAACGTGACATTGGTGAGATCGACGATCGTATGCTGCGCCTTGGGCATGATTCCGGCAGTGAAGCGCAGCTCAAGATCGTTGACATTGGCGGTATCGAGCCGACCGTTCAATTCGGCCTTCGTCACGCCAGATGCGTCGGTAATCACAATGTCCATACAATGCCCCTTGATGACCTTACTCGAATGTCATGACGACCAGTGAGAAATCGTCATCGAGCGTGCTCGGTTCCGCCTGCTCGTATACCCTGTTGTAGAGCCGCCTCGGCTCGCTTTCGCTTTCGGCCGTCGGTTGCAGGACGAGGTCGACAAAATCGTCGATTGCCCACTGCTTTCCCGCCTTGTCGATGATCTCGTAGACGCCGTCGCTGAAAATATAGACCGACGCGCTTTCCGGCACCGTCACGGTCGCCTGGGTGAAAGTCATCGCGGGCATCGCGCCCAGCATCACGTTTCGAGTCTGCAATGGCGTTGCCATGCTCTTGTCGGGCAGGACGAGATAGGCAGGGTGATGGCCACCGCTCGCATATGTAAGCGCGCGCGTCTGCACGTCATACACACCGTACCATATCGTGAAGTAGAGCCCGGCGTGGTCCTCCATCTGGAACAGCTCGTTGAGCGTGCCGAGAACCTGCTCCGGTCTGGACATGTCGGTGTTGGGAAGCGAACGCTGGCGCAGCTGGTTCATGATGGCAACGGCGTGCATGGCCGCGCCTGCGCCATGTCCGGCAACATCGACCAGATACCCGACGTAGAGATTGTCGGCCAGCCTGCCGTATCCGAAAGCATCGCCGCCCAGTTTTGCCGATGGCTCATAGAGCCATTGGACCCGGATCGGCCCCTCCGACTGCTCGGGCGGGAGCAGGGCCTTGACGTAGGACGCCGCCTTTTCGAGTTCGCGATCGATCTCGTTCGAGTGGTTGATCTCGCCGCGGGTGCGCCACTCATGCTTGAGCATGCGCTTGCCGACCTGCAGCACTCCGCCGACCGGGATCACCATGGGCTCGGTCACCTGAACGCCATCGACGAAAGTGCCGTTCGTGGACCCGGTGTCGGAAACGAGCAGCTGGTCGTCCCTCACGATGACCATGCAGTGCGCGCGGGAAACTGACGAATCGGGAATGACCACATCGGCAGGCGGGGTCCGGCCAATCTTCAAACCGAGCGGCCCGACCACGAACCGGGACTCGACGTCGTTGCCGACCACCAGCTCAAGGCAATGAAGGCGATCGCCCGCAATCAGATCGAGCGCGTTCGCGCTGGTGACGATCTGTGTCTCCTCCGATTCTGCCAAGTGAGAATCCTCGAACAAATGGACCACGAAGTCCGCCAGGCTGGGGAACGCGAAAGCGCCATACTATCGCAGAGCATCTGCGACGCAAGTGCGATGTGGCACATACCATTGCAACGTCCCGACATTGCGCATTCTCGGCGGAATCCTGCCGCAAGCGACCGTGGCAGCCTCATTCGCTTTTTGTTTTGCTCAGTCAGCAAAATGTGCTGCAATGCACAAAAGATTTCGTGATTCGTGTGTGTTGGCAGGCTTGGAGCCGGATGGTGACTCCGGGGGGCAAGCGCCGTGCTACAGGATACGTCGAAGATCAGGGATCGTGAGTTCGAGGACGCGCTGGAACGCGCGTTCCTCTCTCAGCTCGACAACAACGATGGCGCCGTCGCCGACTACATTCCCGAGCTGACCAAGACCAATCCGAGCAATTTCGGCATGGCGATCGCGACCACGACCGGCCACATTTACCAGGTCGGCGACGTCAAGGCGAAGTTCACGATCCAGTCGGTTTCAAAGGCCTTCGCCTTCTGCCTGGCGCTCGAAGTCGCCGGGCCGGAACTGGTCGCCTCGCGCGTCGGCGTGGAACCCAGCGGCGATCCGTTCAACGCGATCGTGTTCGATCCGCAGACGAACCGGCCTTTCAATCCCATGGTCAACGCCGGCGCGATCGCGGTCGCCGGTATACTCTACGAACACCTGGGCGAAGATTCGTTCCAGTTCATGATGGACCGTTTCTCCTCGGCGGCCGGACATCAACTCGACCTCAACGAAGAGGTGTTCAGGTCAGAGCATGCGACCGGGCACCGCAATCGCGCGATTGCCCACCTGCTGCTTGCCAACGATGCGCTCGCCGTGCCTCCCGATGACGCGCTCGACCTCTATTTTCGCCAGTGCTCGATCAATGTCACAGCGACCGAGCTCGCCTGGATGGGCGCGACCTTCGCCAACATGGGCACCAATCCCGTCAACCGGGAGGCGGCCTTCGATCTGGCGGCGGTGCGCAACACGCTCGCGGTCATGTTCACTTGCGGCATGTACGACTATGCCGGCCACTGGGCCTACGATGTCGGCATCCCGGCCAAGAGCGGCGTGGGCGGCGGCATTGTCGGGGTCGTCAACCGCCAGCTTGGCATCGCCAGCTATTCGCCGCTGCTCGATGCCAAGGGCAATTCGGTCCGCGGCGTCGGCGCCTTCAAGGTGCTGGCCGACCATTTCGGCCTCCACGCCTTCGATTGCACCAATGTCGGCTCCTCGTTCATCGCGTCGCTTATCCGCTGACTGGCGACTGCCGACTGGTGACAGGCGGAACAGCTGCTGCGACAACGGATCGATTTCGCGACACACGCGATCCCCCGAATGCCGCCTGAGCGGCGCGAAAGGAACGGGTTTGCCTTTGATAACTCAGGGGTGATAACAGCCTCGTCGGCGCGAGATATCCGCGTCGGCTGCACGGAACTGCAATGACTGCCTATCAAAGAGAGGTTCTGGTCCGCTTTGCCCACTGCGATCCGGGCGGGATCGTGTTCTACGCCCGCTATTTCGAGATGATCAACGGCGTCGTCGAGGACTGGTTCGAGGACGCGCTGGAAGCAAGCTTCTCCGGTCTGCTGTTTCATCGCAACCTGGCAACGCCGACCGTGCATTTCGAGGTCGACTTCATCAATCGCTCGATGATGGGCGACAGGCTTACATTCGCCACTCAGGTTACGCGGTTTGGCACGAGTTCGTTCGACCTGTGCCATATCGTCACTTGCCGCGGCGAAGTGCGGCTGAAGGCAAAGCAGACCCTGCTGTTCACCGATGCCAAGGTCGGTGGCAAGAAGGAAATTCCGGAGGATCTGCGACCGCGTATGGAACGCTACTTTGCGCCGGAACTGCTCGGGACCGAGGCCGCCGGGTAGACTGGTGCCCGCGGGCGGTCCGGCAAATAATTTCATTATTGAAATAATGATCGTAGTCAGTTAGGCCGAATGGGTCGGAACGGCATAAACCGACCTGAAGGCGAACCTGATGGCGACTACCCAAACGCCGCTTCCGGAAAAGCTCGGCAGCGAACACAGCAAGCAGGCACTGCGCCTGTGGCTACGGCTGCTGACCACTTCGACCGAGATTGAGAAACTGATCCGCGGCAATCTTACACGCGAGTTCGGCACGACGCTGCCGCGCTTCGATATTCTTGCTGCGCTGGACCGTAATCCCGAAGGGCTGACGATGGGCGCGCTCTCGAAGCTGCTGATGGTCTCGAACGGCAACGTGACCGGCCTTGTCGACCGGCTCGTGCAGGAAGAACTGGTCGAACGCGAAGCGATGGAGCACGACCGGCGCACCTACAAGGTGACGATGACGAAGGCCGGCAAGCGCGCGTTCCGCAAGATGGCGAACCGGCACGAGGAATGGCTCGACGACATGCTGGAAGAGCTGCCGAACGAGGACATCGAGGGTCTGCTCAAGCTGCTGTCCAGGCTGCGCAGCTCGGTGGCCCAGCGCAAGATCAACCGCGACTAGCGTTCCGCTTGCCGTGCACGCGCCCATGTGAGGCGGCGGGCGACCATTCGGTTTCAGTCGATCGTCAGCACGAGTTTTCCGCGCGTGGTCGCGCTTTCCGATTGCCGGTGCGCGGCAGCCGCTTTTGCCAGTGGCATCGTTGCGATTTCCGGCAGTGGCAGTTCGCCGCTGTCGTAAAGCCCGGCGAGGTAGGTCAACATCTCGCCATCGGCCCGGTGGTGCAGGAACGCCGTATTGATGTTTCGCGCCGCAATCTCTGGCATGTCCGGCGGCTCGTTGTTCATATAGGGCACCGACCCGCCATCCTTCGTGAGCCGGATGGCATTCGCGATGGCGGTGTCGTCAAGCAGCGTTTCAAGCACGCAATCGAGGCCGTCAGGCTCGGCTTCGCGGATCACGGAGACGTAGTCGTCCTGCGAATAATCAATCGCAACATGGGCGCCCCGCTCGCTGACGTAGTCCCGGTTTTTTGAGCGCGTCGTCGTATAGACCTTGGCCCCCAGATAACGCGCCATCGGTATCGCGACGCTGCCCACGCCGCCCGCGCCAGCCTGGATCAGGACGGTCTGGTCCTTGGTAAGGCCAGAGAATTCCGAAAGCGCCTGCCATGCGGTGAGGCTGACAAGCGGCAGAGCCGCCGCCTCGACGAAAGAGAAGCGGTTCGGAATGCGGGCAATCGCCGTCGTTGAGACCGGCACATATTCGGCATAGGTGCCGTGATGCAGGTGCCAGGTGAAGGCGAGACCCATGACTCTCTCGCCGACAGTCCAGCCCTCCACGCCATCGCCCAGTTGCTCGATGGTGCCGGAAAAATCCCAACCCGGTATGATCGGCCAGGTCCGTTCGAAGAAGTCCTGTAACTCCCCGGCCCGCAGCCGCCGGTCGATCGGATTGACCGCGGCGGCGGCAATCCTGACCAGCACTTCGCCGGCGCCCGGAGAGGGCCTGGGCCGCTCTCCGAGTGTCAGAACGTCAGCGTCGCCGAACTCCTGATAGTAGACTGCCTTCACCCGGCTACCCTAGTCCGGCTGACGGATGCCGCGCGCCTCGAGGATCGGCAGCACATTGTCGCGGAAATAGGGAAATTCCTTGGTGTAATCGACGAACGAGAGCGTCGTTCCGCCAAGGCCCGCCGCATGCAGATCGCAGATTTTGTCCGCCACCTGTTCGGGCGTGCCGATCAGCGGCACGCCGCCGTGTCCCATCGCGAATAGCTGCCGCATCTGCATCAGCAGGTCGTGCGGAAAGCTTTGCGCGTGCGAAATTTGCAGGTTCATCAGGTTGTCGACAGCGTCCCAGTCGGCATTGTCGCCGGTGAAGTAATCGACGTAGTCCTGCGCCTCCTTTTCGGTCGGTCGACACACGACGTGCGAGAACGTCAGAACCTCGACCTCGCGGCCCTTCCCCCGCGCCTGTTCCTTGAGCGCGACGATCTCGTCCTTCGTGCGGGCGAGATCCGGCGCGGAGGTGAACAGGAAGTCGGCGTTGCGCGTGGCGAATTCGCGGCCAAGGCCGGAACCCGCTGCATTGAGGATCGGCGGCCTGCCGTTGATCGGCTTGGGCAGCGATTCCGCACCCTTGAGATCGAAGTGCTCGGTCTTCATGTCGAACGAGCCCTGCCGCTCCCAATGCGC
>JAGREJ010000047.1:9912-22937 GCA_020446595.1 Novosphingobium sp.
ATCGTGGCGATCACCGTGATGCGCTTGGTGCTCGCAAGCAGGCCCGCGGCCCAGGTCATCGTTTCGAGGACATGGCCATGGAAATTGGTTTCGCCGCCATAGCCGATCCACCTCGCGATCGGCAGCATGAAGTCGATTCCGGCATCGTCGAGCAGCTGGGAGAGCGCGAGGTTGCTCTCCCAGCTGGCATCCCAGCGTTCCGGTATCTTGGTGACCGACATCCCGCTGGAGCAATTCGTGGAGAACGTGCCCAGCTTGAAGTGATCCTTACGGCGCATCCTGTTTTCGGCAGGTTCCAAAGCCATGTTCCTCTCGTTTCCTTTGATCGTCGGTAGGGTTCAGAAGCTGAAACGCGAGCGCACGAAGAAGGTGCGCGGCGTCTTGTACGACACCTCGTTACAGCCGCAGAGCGTCGCCAGGTCGAAGCCCTGGATGCCAATTTTCTCGTTCGTCAGATTGTCGACGCCGATGCCCAGTTCCAGCCCCGAATCCAGGGCCCAGTCCACGCCGACATTGAACAGCCAGTAGCTGGGGAACTGGTCGGCATCGAAGTTGCGAAGGTTGTAATAGTAAGACGACGAGTAGGACATATCGCCCTTGATCGACATCTCGCCGCCCAGCATGTCCCAGCCATAGCGCGCAAAGAGCGAGAACTGGGTTTCCGGGGCATAGGTTGGCTTGACGTCCTTCGAGATCGGGCCGCCGATACGCAGCGGCACGTCCTTCACCTTGGCGTCGAACAGGGAAATGGCGGCGGCCACGTCCAGCCCGTCCACCGGATTGGCCTGCAGCGACAATTCGCCACCGAAGGTGCGGGCATCGGCGTTGACGACCATGCCGGCGACACCGGTGAACAGGAACGACTGATAGTTCTTGTAGTCGTAGTAGTAGAGCGAGCCGTTCAGCCTGACCTTGTTGTCGGCAAGGTCGAGCTTGAAGCCGCCTTCATAGCTCCAAAGCGTTTCGGGGCCATACTTGATCGCCGAATCCGGCGTGGGCAGGCCGCCATTTAGCTGGGCGTTGTAGCTTCCTGCCTTCACGCCCCGGTTGATGCCGGCATAGAACAGGGTGTCGGTGTTGGGCCGGAACTCGATCTGGAGCTTGCCCGCGTAGAGCGTCTTGGAGGCCTTGTCGGTATAGGGGGAAGGCACGCCGCCCGGATAGATCGGGCCGATCGGGAACAGCAGACCCTCCGCGGGCTGAACCACGTAGGCGTCCGGCGAGGCGTAGAGCTCCTGAATGAAGAAGTAGTCCTTCTTCTCACGGATCACACGCCCGCCAAGGACCACGCGGAACTGATCGGTCAGGTCATAGTTGATCTGGCCGAACGCCGAGTAGCTTTCCGTCTTGAGATGGGCGGTGCTGGCGATGTCGATGGGCGCACCGGGAACGAGACTGCCCGTCGGTGCCTTGAGGCCGTTGATCGAATCGGTATCGATATTGAGATAATAGAGGCCTGCGACCCACGTCAGGCCATCGGCCTCGCCGTTCAGACGCAGCTCCTGGGAGAACTGCTTCGCATCGACGCCGGCATAGTTGACGAGCTGGTTGGCCGGACCGGAATCGACGTCAATGAACAGGAGCTTCTCATAGTCCTTGTAGTCGGTGATGGAACTGAGTGTGATCGAGTCTGACAAGTCCAGCTTGAGGCGCAGGTTCAGGCCCCAGGTGTCAGTGCTGCCCTGGTCCTTGAACGCGAAGTCCGAGGAGAAGCGGTTGCCACTGCCATCGGCATCGATGTAGCCGAAGAAGTCCGCCCCCGGTGCGCGCCCGTAGATTTCGCCAGCGCCGCCAACAACACCATTGTTGTCGAGGTCCGAACCTGCATCGCCATCGATGACGTTCGGGCCGCCAGCGACCCCGATCGACGCGCGGGTCTCATTGGGGCCGACGTCGAGAACATTGATAAGTTCGCCGTTTGCATCGAATTCGGCGATTGTCGGTTTCTGCTGGTAGGGTCCGGTTCCCATCCGGGAGCGGGCGACATTGGCCGACAGGATCGCCTGGAAGCCGTCCGAAGGCTCGGCCAGCACCGTGAAGCGCCCGGCGAGTGTATCGTCGTCACCAAGGTCCGCCCCCGCGCCAGGTCCGGGAGAACCGCCGACCGCGCCCACGGGATAGGAGTTGATGAGGTAGGGTTGCTGCTTGTTCCAGCGCCCGGCGACGCGCACGCCGATCTTGTCGCTCAATGGGCCGCCGACACCGGCCTCGACTGTAAACTGCGTGGGCGTCTTGGGGTTTTCCATCACCCCGAGCCGCATGTCGACGAACCCTTCCCATTCGGTCAGCGAGGGAAGTCGGCTGATGTAATGAACGAGGCCGCCCGTCGCGTTGCGGCCGAACAGGGTTCCCTGCGGACCCTTGAGGACTTCGACGCGATCGACGTCGAACACCGCGAAGGTCTGGCCCTGCGCGATCGCGATATAGCCCTCATCGAGATAGACCGCGTTGGGCGCTTCGACGATGTCGTTGAAGTCGTTCTGGGTGACCCCGCGGATGGTGTACTGTATGTTCTGGCCAGCCAGGTTGCCGCTGATGTGCACGCCCGGCGTGAACGTCGCGATGTCTGGGCTTTCGGTGACGCCGAAGGCGCGAAGCTGGTCGCCGGAGAACGCCTGGATGGCGATGCCGACATCCTGCACGTTTTCGTCGCGTTTCTGCGCGGTGACGATGATGTCGTCCTGAAAGACGCTGTTGCGCTCGACAGAAGCCGTTTGCTCGCCCGTGTCCTGCGCCAAGACGGGAGATGCGGCGATGATGGCAAGCGGTGCCGCGCAGGCGGCCAGAAGTATCTTGTTGGAAAGCATGACGACGGTCCTCCCTGGATGTCGTTGAGGTGTTTTCTTCCGTGTCGGGAAGAGCCTGCTCGAACCCCACCCAATCATTTGGGCCAGTTCCCGATGAGATGTTCTACGCCGCGCAGGCTGACGGCGTGGTTTGTGAAATTGGGGTTCATGGCGCCGCCGGTCGGGAAAAGACCCGGCCCGGCGACGAAGAGATTGGCGACATCGTGGCACCGCCCATAGCTGTCGGTGACGGACGTCTCGGAATCCGAGCCCATGATCGTGCCGCCCATCAGGTGGGCGCTGGCGGGCGGGCCGCTCCAAGGATCGGCGGCGCCTGCCGCGTCCATGACCCTGACCCCAAGTTCGCTGGCCTTTTCCCAGAGCTTCATCGAGGGCGCGGGAAAGCCATGGACGACCCGCGCAAGCTTTGTGCCTCCCGGCCCCTTCGCGTCGGTCAACTCGACCCGGTTTTCGCGCACCGGCAGTCCTTCGCCAAAGCCGAACATCACCGCCATGTGATGCACGGCGCGGTCCATGAATCGCGTCAGATCTTCGCCGAACAGGTTCGCCTTGGCCATCGCCACGCCCAGCAGGTCGTTGGGTTTGGTCGCAGGACCGATCTGCCATTGCAGGCTGCCGAATGCCCCGCCTCCGAGGCTGGTCTTGTCATAGTGATCCTGATTGGTGCGCTGCGCACCTGAAACGCCGAGATAGTTCTGGGTCTCGACATCATCGAAGAAACCGTAAACCGCGGCGATGGAGTGCCCCATGACATAGCGCCCGACCAGACCGCTGGAATTGGCGGCGCCCCCGTCCCATCCCTCGCCCGTGCTGTTGAGCAGGATTGCCGGGTTGCCGATGGTCGAGGCGGCAAGGATCACGACATCAGCCTCGGCCCGCTGTGCCGCGCCGTCCCCGTCGATATATTCGACCCCCGCCACCTCGCCCTTGTTGCTTCCCTGGATCAGGCGGGTGACATATGTGCCCGTCACGAACCGCGCGCCCGCCTTGCGCGCAGCGGCCTGATAGGTGACCAGCGGATTTGCCAGCGCCCCGATCGGGCAACCGGCATCGCACCAGCCATCGTAGATGCAGGCGTCGCGGCCCTTGTAGGGGCGCGAGAGGATCGCCATCGGGCTCGGCGCGGTTTTCATGCCGAGCTTCTCGAAACCCGCCGACACCAGCCGCGCCTGAGCGAACTGTTCGAGCGGCGGAAGCGGATAGGCTGCCCCAGCAGGCCGCCAGACTTCCTCGTCGGCATCGCCGGATATGCCGACTTCTTCCTGAACGCGATCGTAGAACGGGCGCAGGTCGTCATAGCCGATGGGCCAGTCGAGCCCCTGCCCGTGATCGCTTTTCATCGTGAAATCGGACGGCATCAGGCGCGGCCAGGTGCCGTAATGATGGAGGGCCGCGCCGCCCAGTCCCCAACCGGTGTTGAAGCCAACACCCAGCGGATTGTCGCCCCCCGATGCGACCGGCGGCCCGCCCCAGCGCAGGCGTCGCGCCCAGATCAGCGAGCTGACAAGATCCTCGTTCTTCCAGGCCGGGCCGGCTTCGAGCACGAGAACCGACTTGCCCGCCGCGGCCAGTCTGGCGGCATAGAGGCTACCGGCGGCACCGGCACCAACAATGAGCGCATCGGTTCGCGCCCCGGTCATACCGCGCTCACCATGTCGTGGGCGGCTCGATGTGAGCCACGTAGGGAAGCCCCAGCCGCTCGAAGGCGTCAGGCGTTCCATAGACAAGATCCGCCGCATCGCTGCGCACGGCGAGATAGAGCAAGGGCGCAGGCGGGCCGTTCCAGCCGCTCATTTGACCGGCCAGCATCGGCCGCACGAGATCGGCAGCACCTGCGCCATCGAGATCGGCAAAGCCCTTCCCCGCAGAGGCGCGCGCCAGATCGTCAAGTGCTTTCAGCCCCGCCGCGTAGAACGCGCCATATGGAGGCGGCACATCGAGATAGCGGATCGTCAGCAGGCAATCCGCATGGGGCCGCACAAGATTGGCATCGACGAAATGGGCGATCCCCGCCTCGGTCGCGCCGGGCACCAGCACTTCGCCAAACGCTTCGAGAGTCCGCGTTTCCTGCGCGGTGAGATTGCGGAAATCGGCGCCCTGCTCGCGCGCCTCGCGCGCGGTCATCAACTTGTCGCAACCGCCGAGCGTGAAGAGCAGAAGCCCCGCCGCCCCGCCCGCCAGGACGGTCCGCCTATCAGACGCGGGACGACTTGCAGACGGCATGGATCAAAATTCCTTGCAACCTATAATTTTCATACTTGAACTAAATTGGCGGCGAGTCAAGTGCCATTGCGCGATCATACGCAAGCAGGCGATTTTCCGTGATTACCCCGCCAGTTCTCCGCCGTCGACCGGCAATGCCGCACCGTTGACCGAGGCCGCGCCATCGCTGCACAACCAGGCAACAGTCTCGGCCACCTCGGACGGGTGAACGAGTCGGCCCATCGGGTTGTCGCCGATAAAGGCCCGCATGGCGTCCTCCTCGCTCCTGCCCGTCTTTTCGATGATATTGCGGATCGCACCGCGCACGATCTCGGTATCGGTAAAGCCTGGGCAGACAGCATTGCAAGTCACTCCCGTCGTTGCCAGTTCGAGCGCCAGCGAACGCACCATGCCCAGAACCCCGTGCTTCGATGCGGAATAGGCCATCGTATAGCGATAGGCCCTGAGCGCAGAGGTCGAGGCAATCGCCACGAAACGCCCTGCGCCCCGATCGACCATGGCCGGGAGCGTCGCCATCGCAACGTTGTAGGCGCCGGTAAGGTTGGTCACGATGACCGCTTCCCAAAGCTCCGGTCCCGTCTTCAGCGCGGGTGCGGTCGGCGCGATACCGGCATTGCTGACGACCGCCGCGAAGGGGCCGTGCGATTCAGCCACAGCGAAAACCTCGTCGCGGTTGGTTACGTCCATTACCGCGTATGGAAAACCGGCGGCGGCCAGTTTCCCGCCATCGCGGCCGGTAATGACGGGCACATAGCCATCGGCCGCAAGACGCTGCGCGACAGCGAGGCCAATGCCCGAACCGCCGCCTGTAACCAGCGCCTTGCCCTTCGCGTCACCTGCTGCCGCCATTCCACCGTCCTTGCGCGATCCTGAAATCCGCAATTAGTTTTATACCTAAAATATATTCCGTCAACCGGACTCGAGGCGCGCATCCGCCGACCGACCATCTCGCGACAATTTAGTTGATTTTGCAACGTTTCATGTTAGAAATATTCCGACAGAGACGGGGCGAGCGCCATGGCCGAGCGATCATTTGCCAAGGAAGTCGAAGACCTGAAGATCGGGAAAGGCGTGACTTTTCATGGTGAAGGCATCCTCGCCGTCACCAAGGCCCTGCTCGAATCGGGCATCGCCTATGTCGGCGGATACCAGGGCGCTCCGATCTCGCACCTCATGGACGTCCTGGCCGACGCCGATCCGATCCTGTCGGAACTTGGCATCCATTTCGAGGCCAGCGCCTCGGAAGCTTCGGCGGCCGCGATGCTTGCGGCCTCGGTCAATTACCCGCTGCGCGGCGCGGTCACCTGGAAGTCCACTGTCGGCACCAACGTTGCCTCCGACGCGCTCGCAAGCGTGGCATCGAGCGGCGTGGTTGGCGGAACGCTCATCATCGTGGGCGAGGACTATGGCGAAGGCTCCTCGATCATGCAGGAACGCTCGCACGCCTTTGCGATGAAATCGCAGATGTGGCTGCTCGATCCGCGACCCAACTTGCCATCGATCGTCCGGATGGTGAAAGCCGGCTTCGATCTGTCCGAAGCGTCGAACACGCCCGTCATGCTCGAGCTTCGCATCCGCGCCTGCCATATGCACGGCAGCTTCGTCGCCGAGGACAACAAGGCGCCGCCCTTCGGCCTGCACGAAGCGATGGAGAACCCGCGGCGCGACTATGACCGCGTGGTCCTGCCTCCCAGCAATTTTCTGCACGAGCACGAAAAGGTCGAAAAGCGATGGCCCGCCGCCGTCGATTTCATCAAGCGCAACCGCCTCAACGAGTTTCTCGGCGGAGCAACCGGCGATGTCGGGCTGATCGTGCAGGGCGGAATGTACAATGCGCTCAATCGCGCGATGGTGTTGCTGGGCCTGGCCGACGAATACGGCAATTCCGAAATCCCGATCTATTGCCTCAACGTCACCTACCCGCTGATCGACGACGAACTGGCCGGTTTCTGCGCCGACAAGAAGGCGGTTCTGGTGATCGAGGAGGGCCAGCCCGAATACCTTGAACAGAACATCGCCTCGATCCTGTCGCGGCGGCGGCTTGCCACCCGCATCCATGGCAAGGATGTCCTGCCCCGCGCGGGCGAATATACGAGCAAGACGATCCTTGGCGGGCTCAAGGCTTTTTTCGCCGAGTATCCCGACATCGGGGTCGACGATCGCACCGATGCGCCGATGGCGGATACCGCGCTCGTCGCGCTGAAGGATACCGTGCCCGGTCGCCCTGTGGGGCTATGCACCGGCTGCCCGGAACGTCCCGTGTTCACCGCGCTCAAGCTGGTGCAGCGCAAGATCGGGCCGGTGCACGTCAGTTGCGACATCGGTTGCCACCTCTTTTCCATCCTGCCCCCGTTCAACATCGGCAATACGACGATGGGCTACGGCCTCGGCTGGGCGGGCGCATCGGCCTTCAATGTCGAGGCCAAGCAGCGCACCGTTGCAATCATGGGCGACGGCGGCTTCTGGCATAACGGACTGACCAGCGGCGTGGGCAATGCCGTCTTCAACAAGAATGACAATGTGCTCGTCATCATCGACAACGGCTATTCGGCGGCGACCGGCGGGCAGGACATCCTCTCCTCGCGCGCGACGAACTCCAGCCGGTCCACCAACAACCCGATCAGCAAGGCCATCGCCGGGCTCGGCGTGAAATGGCAACGCACGGTCGAGACCTACGACATCGGCCAGATGATGCGCACGATGACCGAGGCGATGACGACCAGGGAGAAAGGTCCGAAGATCATCATCGCGCAGAACGAATGCATGCTGAACCGGCAGCGCCGCGAAAAGCCGATCCGCAACAGGATGATCGCGGATGGCAAGCGCGTGGTCCGCGCCCGTTTCGGCGTTGATGCCGAAACCTGCGTCGGCGATCACGGCTGTATACGCCTTTCGGGCTGTCCCTCGCTGACGATCCGCGACAATCCCGATCCCCTGCGCGAGGATCCCGTCGCCTATGTGAACAACGATTGCGTGGGTTGCGGCGTATGCGGCGAAGTGACGCATGCCGCGGTGCTGTGCCCGTCGTTCTACCGGGCCGAGCTGATCTACAACGCCAACGCCTGGGACCGCTTCGCCGCGACCGTGCGCGGCGCAATCATTTCCTTCCTCCAGCGCCTCGTCGACCGTCGCCGCGCGCGCTTCACTCTCGAAGGAGCCAGCCGATGACGAGGCGCATGGCAGACCGGCCGATCAAGATCGCCATCATCGCCATGGGCGGACAGGGTGGCGGCGTTCTTTCGAAGTGGATCATCGATCTTGCCGAACAGCACGGCTTCGTCGCGCAATACACCTCGGTGCCCGGCGTCGCCCAGAGGACCGGAACGACCGTCTATTATGTCGAGCTGTTCCCCGAGGCGCTGATCGAACAGGCCGGCAAGCAGCCGGTGATGAACCTGACGCCGGTGGAAGGCGACGTCGATATCGTCATCGCATCCGAAATGATGGAGGTGGGCCGCGCCCTGATGCGCGGCTTCGCGACCGGCAAGACCACGCTGATCGGCTCGTCCCACCGCGAATATGCGATCATCGAGAAGCAGGAACCGGGCGATGGCCGCCGCCCGACGGCAGAGATCGACCGCATCGCCCGCGAAACCGCGGGCCGCTACATCTGCTATGACATGGACAGCGTTGCGCGCGAAAATGGCGCGGTGATCTCGTCAGTTCTGTTCGGCGCGCTGTGCGCCTCGGCTGCTCTCCCCTTTTCGCGGGAGCAATTCGAGGAGACGATCCGCAAGAGCGGCAAGGCCGTCGCGCTCAATCTCGCGGGGCTCGATGCCGGAATCGCGGCGGCAGGCGGCATGGCCGAGCCGCTCCCGACAGTTGCCAGCACATCTGCGCTCGCCCTGCCCGATCACATCGATCCCGAACTTGCCGCGCTGGCGAACGACCTGCGCGCGATCATGCCAGACAGCGCCATCGACCTTGCGATGGCCGGCCTTGGCAAGGTCGTCGACTTTCAGGACATCGCCTATGGCCGCGAATATGTCGAACGGCTGCGCCAGGTGCGCGAGGCCGATCGTGCGGCAGGCGGGCAGGAAAAAGGCTGGGCACTGACGGCTGCCATGGCGCGCTATCTGGCGCTGGCCATGGCCTACGAAGACGTGCTCCGCGTCGCCGACATCAAGACTCGCTCGGGCCGGTTCGAAACGTTCCGCGCCGACGTGAAGGCCGACGAAGGCCAGATCGTCCATATCCGCGAATTCATGCATCCGCGCTGGCAGGAAATCTGCGAGATACTTCCTGCCGGAATCGGCCGCAGCATGCTGGAAAGCAGGGGCTGGAATCGCCTGACGGCGCCACTCTTCAACAAGGGCCGCCGTATCCCGACGACGTCGCTCTGGGGCTTTTCGCTGCTGTTCCTGCTGGGCCGGATGCGCTGGATGCGTCGCGGCTCGCTGCGCTTTGCCACGGAACAGGCGCGGATCGGCCAATGGTTCGACATGGTGCTCGCTCTGGCAGGCGACGATTATTCGCTCGCTATCGAGGTCGCGGGGCTGCAACGGCTCATCAAGGGCTATGGCGACACCCACGCGCGCAGCCTCGCCAGCTTCGAGCGGATCAGCCGCGCAGTGCCGATGGTTGCGGGCACAGAGAATGCCGCGGCGCTGATACGCAAGCTCAAGTCCGCGGCGCTGACCGATGACGAGGGCGTATCGCTGAACGAGCAGATCACGCAGTTGGAAATTGCGGCATGAGCGGCGCAGGACATGTCGTCCGCGCGAGAGCGGAAAGCGCGGCTGCCGTCAAGCGCCCGGCGGACCCCGGTTTCGTGCTCGACGACTACATCTACTACAACATCAACCACGCCTCGAACCAGTATGGACGCCGGATGGAGGCGGCCTTCGCGCTGCTCGACATCGACCAGACCGCTTGGCGGGTGCTGAGTCTGCTCAGCAACGACGAGGACAGCCGCTTTTCGGACATCGCCAAGCGCGGCATGGTCAAGGTCTCGACGCTCAGCCGCCAGATCGACCGTATGGTCGAGGACGGCCTCGTGCTGCGCGCGGTCGGCGCCGACGACAGGCGCACCGTACGCGTCAGCCTGACCGAGCGAGGCCGCAAGGAGCTGGAACGCGCCCGTCAGGCCAGCACCGCCATTTTCGATGAGGCTACCGCCGGCATCGCTGCCGAAGACCTCGCCACCGCCATCGACGTGCTGCAGCGGATGCGCGGCAATCTCGAGAGCGGCGAGAAAGACTGAAGAAGCGAGAAACGCCATGTGGAAACCGCCCGAGAGGATCGAATTCACGCCCGACCCTGGCCCTTGGCCGACGGCGAAGGAAGCCCGCGCCTCGCGGCTGTTCAGCCCTGTCAAAATCGGACCGGTCACGCTTGAGCAGCGCACGTGGATTCCCGCGATGGTTCCATGGCGGGCGACCGGTGAAGGCGAAGTCAGTCAGGACGTGATCGACTGGTATGCCCGCTTCGCGAAGGGCCGCCCCGGCGCGATCGTCATCGAGGCCACCGGCATCCGCGACATTCCCTCCGGACCACTGCTGCGCATCGGCGACGACCGCTATATCGAAGGGCTTTCCCGGCTGGTCGAGGCCGTGCGCAAGGCAAGCGGCGGTCATACCCGCCTGTTCATCCAGTTGATCGATTTCCTTGCGGTTCGGCGAAGGCCCGCCAAGGCGAAATTCTTCGAAAGCCATCTCGCCATTACCGACGAGCACCGTGCGCATCTTGCGGGCGAAAGCGATGCGGCAATCCGAACCGCGCTGGCCGCGATGGACGACAAGACGCTGCGGGATGTGCTGAGCGATCGCGAGTTCGACAGCTATTCGCGCGGCTATCGCGAAAGGGTGACCGATACCCACCTGCCCCATGTCGCCGACCTGCCGGAAAAGCTGCCCGCCATGTTCGCCGCAGCCGCCCTGCGCGCGAAGCGGGCAGGCTTCGACGGGGTCGAGCTGCACTACGCCCATGCCTATACGATGGCCTCGTTCCTGTCCGCGCTGAACACCCGCACCGATGGCTACGGCGGCCCGCGCGAGAATCGCGTGAAGCTTCCACTGGAGGTCTATCGCGCCGTGCGGCAGGCCGTGGGCGAGGACTATCCCGTCGGTTGCCGCATGCTCACCGAGGACTGCATCGAGGGCGGCAGCGAGCTTGCCGATACAAGTTGGTTTGCCATGCAGTTCGCGGCATCGGGTATGGACTTCATCTCGTTTTCGCGTGGGGGCAAGTTCGAAGACGCGCTGACGCCCGCGCCGGGGCAGGCGATCTATCCCTATACCGGCCCCAGCGGGTACGAATGCATGCCGCACTATATCTCGGACGAACGCGGCCCGTTCGGACGCAACCGCCCTGCCGTCGCGGCGATCCGTCAGGCGCTGCGCGACGCAGGGCACCAGGTGCCGGTCGTGCTGGCAGGTGGCATCCACGGTTTTCAGCAGGCCGAGCAGTATCTGCGCGAGGGCGAGGCAGACATCATCGGCATGGCACGGCAGACGCTGGCCGATCCCGACTGGTTCGCCAAGGTCGCCTCCGGTCACGGATCGCAGACGCGCCAGTGCAAGTATTCGAACTATTGCGAAGGGTTGGACCAGAAGCACAAGATCGTGACATGCCAGCTATGGGACCGCGAGGCGCTGGACGAACCGGGAGCCCCGCTCACCCCCGATGGCAAGCGCCGCATGGTGGCGCCGGAATGGACCCCACCTGCCCCCTGACACAAAAAGGAACCCGGCCCGCCATCGGTGGGCGGACCGGGTTGCTCCGGCTTGAGGGTGGAGGCCGGAGTCAGTTCATTGCGCAAGCTTGGCGACGGCGTCCTCGAAACCTTCCGGGCCGATCGCGGAATAGCCGCCATCGACCGCGATATCGGTGCCGGTAATGAACGACGCCGCGTCGCTGCACAGGAACAGCACGGCGGCGGCCACTTCGGAAGGCAGGCCGACGCGTCGGGGGATATGGAAGCCTGCTGCGACCGCGTTGGTCTTGTCGAGGTCGCCGCCGGTGAGATCGCGCATGATGTTCGACCAGATCCAGCCCGGAGAAACGGTGTTGACGCGAACGCCCATGGGCTGGAACTGCATCGCCGCATTCTTGCTGGCCTGCAGGATGGCTGCCTTGGCGGCGGAATAGGTCATGCGTCCCGGCTGGGCGCGCTTGCCGGCAATGCTGGCGAAATTGACGATGGCGCCGCCGCCCCTGCGCTCCATCGCTGCAACCGCCTTGTCCGAGAAGACCATGCCGCTGACAAGGTTGACGTTGAGCGAGGCCAGCCAGTCGGCGCGTGAAGTCGCCACGCCGTTATCGAGATAGGTCGAGGCCAGGTTGACGAGGAAATCGAGCCCGCCGAAGGTCTCCTCGGCGAAGGAAATGCAGGCATCGATCGCGGCATCGTCAGTCACGTCGGTGTGCAGGTAACGCACCTTGTCGCCCATTTCGGCGGCCGCCGCCATGCCCGGTTCGTCGGCGATGTCGGCCATGACGACGCAGGCTCCCGCTTCGGCAAAGGCCCTGACCACGCCTTGTCCGATCAGCGTTGACGCGCCGGTGACGATTGCGACCTTGCCTGCGATTCCGTCCACGGTCCTCTCCTGTCAGGCTGCTTCGTTGTCCGCGCGGCGATAATGGCGGCGATTGGGCCGGGCCTTGGCAGCCAGATCCAGTTCCTTCTCGTTGTCCTTCTCGGCCTCGCGGTAAAGCTGGTAGTGCCCCGAAGCGAGTTGGACCGGCCAGTGCGGCACATGCACGCCATAGTGGCCTGCCGCGTGGCGGGTGAAGAAGGGCGAGTTGAGGTGCGGGCGGCCCAGCGCGCAGAGATCGGCGCGGCCATCGCAGACGATGGTGTTGATCTGGGCAGGCAACGTGATGTCGCCCACCGCGATCGTCGGAATGTCGACGTTCTGGCGAACGTGTTCGGCGAACGGCGTCTGCCACATGCGGCCCCAGACGGGCTTCTGCCATTTTACCGTCTCGCCCGAAGAGCAGTGGACAATATCGACGCCCGCTTCCTTGAAGCCGCGCGCGATCTCGACCACGTCG
>JAGREJ010000350.1:0-4555 GCA_020446595.1 Novosphingobium sp.
TTTCACGGTGTTGCCGAAACGCCACTGAGAGACTGATCGCCAGAGCGATAGCGGCTGCGGGCGTTGCAATTGCGCGGTGCCCGCCTAGAGGATTGACCTGTTTCCGGCGCAGCGCAGCGCCACAAGGATGGGATTGGCCTGAGCATGTATCTCGCGCCCGAAGGGGAAGAGCTGGAGATCGCCACCGCAGCCGCGGATTTCATTGCAGATGCCCTGCCGATTGCGCGGCTTCACGAAGGCGTGGGGCCGGATATGTCCGATGACCTGCGCGCGTCGCTCGGCGAAATGGGGTGGTTCGCGCTGGCACTGCCCGAGGATAAGGGGGGCAGCGGGCTCTCCGCCATCGAACATGCCCTGTTCTTTCGCGAAGTGGGCAGGCAGTGCGGGCCGATCGAAGTGCTTGCACAGGCACTTGCAGCCAATTGCTCCGACGATGCAGAACTGCGTGGCTCTCTGGTCGCAGGCGAGGCAGGCGTATCCTTGCTTGTACCAGACGGCGGGGCCTATCGCCTTATCGGCTCATCCCAGGCTCAATATGGCCTGCTCGTCGCGCCGAGGGGAGCGGCGCTCTACGATCTGTCCATTGCCGCCATCACACCCCGCCCCGCGCTAGATCCGGCCAATTCGCTGGCCTTGGTGAGCGGCCTGGTGAAACCCATCGCAACTGCGAGCGGGCCGGGAATATGGCGGCTCGGGCAAGTCGGTGCTGCGGCGATGCTGCTCGGCCTCGCCGAAGCCGCGCTCGATCTTATCGTCGAATATGCCAAGGTCCGCGAAACCTTCGGCAAGCCGATCGGATCGTGGCAGGCGGTGCGGCATGTCTGCGCCGACATGGCAGTCGCCAACGAGGGCGCACGCGCTCAGCTCTGGTATGCGGCCACTGCCCTCAAAGAGGGGCGCGGCGATGCCCCCGCCCATCTCGATGCCGCGAAGCACTTGGCCAATGAAGCCGCGCAATTCGCCACCGACAGCACGATCCAGCTGCACGGCGGCATCGGCGTCACCGACGAGCACGACGCGCACCTGCTGATGAAGCACGCGACCTTGCTCTCGCGCCTGTTCGGCGACCGCAACACGCTGCTCGCCAGTCTCCTCCACGCAGAACTGGAGGACTGAGGCGATGGACCTGCGCTACTCCGACGAAGACCGTGCATTCCGCGCCCGCGCCCGCGAATGGCTGGCCGCGAACGTGCCGAAAGAGCCGCGCCCCGCGACCGGGCACGCCGCATCGCAGTTCGACCGCGACTGGCAGAAGAAGCTGTTCGAGGGCGGCTGGGCGGGAGTCGCCTGGCCGAAGGAATACGGCGGTCTTGGCCTGTCCGGCTTGCAACAGGTGATCTGGTACGAGGAACTGTCGCGCGTCCATGCTCCCGCTCAGCATGTGAGCACCACCTACGTCGCGCAGATGCATGCCGGGCCGACGCTGATCGCGCGCGGCACCGAGGAGCAGAAGGCATTTCACTTGCGACGCATCCTCTCAGGCGAATCGCTGTGGTGCCAGGGCTTTTCCGAGCCGGGTGCAGGCTCGGACCTCGCCGCCCTGCGCACCAGCGGCCGGGTCGAGGGCGACGAGATCGTGGTCAACGGTGCAAAAATGTGGACCACCGACGCCATGCATGCCGATTTCATGGAGCTGCTGATACGCACCGATCCGGACAGCAAGCGCCACAAGGGCCTCACCTGGCTGGCCTTCGACATGACGACGCCGGGGATCGAGATCAAACCGATCCGCACCATGCTGATGGACGAGCACGTCAACACGGTGTTCTTCGACGAGGTGCGCGTGCCGATCAGCGCGGTCGTCGGCGAGATCAATCAGGGCTGGTCGACCGCCATGGCGACGCTGTCTTTCGAGCGCGGGCTAGGCTTCATTGCCGACCAGCTCGAACTGTTCGAGAAGGTCGGCCGCGCCATCGAACTGGCGAAAGAGACGAAGGGGCCGGACGGTCGCCCCGTCCTCGAAGATGTCGAGGTGGCGCGCAAGCTTGCGGCGATCAAGGCCGAAACCTTGGCGATCCGGGCGATGACGCTCGCCGACATTACCGAGACCGACCGCACCGGCATGCCCGGCCCCAAGGGCTCGATGATGAAGCTCAAGGTCACCGCCACCCACAAGGCGCTGATCAAGCTGGTCAGCGACATTCTCGGCTGGCAATTCTTCGAATTCGACGGCGACCGTGACAACAATCCGTGGACCCACGATTTCCTGTGGTCCTGGGTGTTCTCGATCGCGGGCGGATCGAACGAGATCCAGCGCGAGATCACCGCCGACCGCGTGCTCGAACTGCCGCGCTCGCGCTGAGAGGAATGCGATAATGGAATGGATCAGCAAGACCGACCCGAGCGGCTTTCAGGTGCGCTGGTGCGAGGAACTGGCGCGCCGCTGGTTCGACGAGGGTCACTGGCAAAACGAAACGCTGGTCGACGCCGCGCGCAGGCGCATGGCCGAAAACCCCGACGCCCTGTTCCAGATCGAGGGCGACAGGCGTGTCACCCGCCGCGAAGTCTGGCAGGCATCGCTGCGGCTCGCTGGCTGGTTCCTCTCGCGCGGGCTGAAACCGGGCGACGTCATTTCCTTCCAGCTTCCGAACTGGACCGAGACCCCGGTGATCGGCCTCGCCGCGCGAATGTGCGGCCTCGTCATCAATCCGATCCCGCCGATCTACCGCGAGGCCGAACTCGAATTCATTCTCGGCGACTGCGGCTCGAAGGCGATCTTCGTGCCCGGCACGTTCCGCAAGTGCGACCACACCGCGATGGTCGAGGGCCTGCGCGGCAAGCTTCCGGCCCTGCGCGACGTGATCGTGGTGCGTAACGAAGGCGCGCTGACATGGGAGCAGGTCACATCGGGCGATCCGGTCGACGAGAGCCTGCTGCCCGCGGTCGATCCCGCCTCGGTGCTGATCGCGATGTATACCTCCGGCACCACCGGAAAGCCCAAGGGCGTGCTGCACACGCACCTCTCCTATGGCCACCGCGTGCGGGCCATGGCGCAGAACTATCCCATCGTCGAAAGCGATGTTTCGTTCATGCCCTCGCCGGTCACGCACATCACCGGAGCGATTTGGGCTTTCGACATGCCGTGGATTGCGGGCAACACGTCTGTTCTCATGGATGTGTGGTCTCCCGCCGACGGCATCGCCTGCATCGAGGAGCACGGCTGCACCGTCACCGGCGGCGCGACGCCGTTTCTCCAGCAGATGCTCGACGTAGCCGAAACCGCGCCCGAGCGGCTGAAAAGCCTCAAGCTGTTCTTCTGCGGCGGCACCACGGTTTCGCCCGAACTTATCATGCGCGCCAACCGCATGATCCCCGGCGCGGTGTTCTTCCGCGCCTACGGCTCGACCGAGATGATAACCGCGACCTGGGGCATCCAGGACCGCGCGGACGCGAAATATGGCGCCGAGACCGATGGCCACGTCATCTATCCGGTCGAGATGCGGATCGTCG
The DNA here is from genome assembly GCA_020446595.1 of Novosphingobium sp. Lineage (GTDB taxonomy): Bacteria > Pseudomonadota > Alphaproteobacteria > Sphingomonadales > Sphingomonadaceae > Novosphingobium. Next base: position 3,451 of record JAGREJ010000350.1, read on the forward strand.
ATGCCGTGACCGACGAGCAGGTGCCCGAAGGCGAGGAAGGCGAGATCCTGATGATCGGGCCGGGCCTGTTCGCAGGCTATATCGATCAGGCCGACAACGAGGGCAGCTTCCTGCCCGACGGGTTCTTCCGCATGGGCGATCTGGGTCGGCAGGTCTACGGCGATTGGCTGGTGATAACCGGGCGCAAGAAGGACATCATCATCCGCTCGGGCGAGAATATCAGCCCCAAGGAAGTGGAGGACGTGCTGTTCGGCCATCCCGCGATCGCCGAAGTTGCGATTGTCGCCATGCCCAGCGCGGTCACCGGCGAAAAGGGCTGCGCCTTCGTCATCCCGCGCGCGGGAGAAGCTATCGACCTGCCCGAGATCCAACGGTTCCTGACCGATGCGGGCCTCGCCAAACAGAAGTTTCCGGAACACCTCGTGGTGGTCGACGATCTGCCCCGCGTGCCTTCGGGCAAAGTGCGCAAGGACGTGCTCCGGGTGAGGGCGAAGGAACTGGCGCAGGCCGCCTGAGCCAGTCTGCGTTGCGCAAATGCCACAGGAGATGGCAATTCCGCCGCACCAGCTAGCCTTCGGCTTAAAACAACTATAGCAATGCTCTTGAGTGAAGAGGATTCCGCGGAACCGCGGAACATGGGAGAGTATGATGAATACCACAACCACCACACGCCTGCGCCTGCTCGCGGGCACGGCCCTTGTTGCAGCGTCAGCCGTTGCCGCACCTGCCTTCGCCCAGGAAGCGAATGAAGGCGTCGGCGGTCTGCAGGAAATCATCGTCACCGCCCAGAAGCGCGAACAGAGCCTTCAGGACGTCCCTATCGCGGTGACCGCCGTTGCAGGCGAATCGCTGGCGGCCAACCGCATCACCAACGTGGTCGACCTCAGCGCGATCGCGCCGGGCGTCACCGTGCGCCCGTCGATCGGCAGTTCGTCGATCCCTTCGTTCACGATTCGCGGTGCGGTCAGCTATGGCGTCGTTCCCGGCTCGGACAAGCAGGTCTCGATGTATATCGATGGCGTTTACCTGTCCTCGCCGCGCGGCGGCGTGTTCGACCTTCCCAACGTCGAGCGGATCGAAATGCTGCGCGGCCCGCAGGGCACGC
>JAGREJ010000350.1:4593-6609 GCA_020446595.1 Novosphingobium sp.
CCCAAGGGCGAAGCCAGCGTGAAGGCCAGCGTCTCTTTCGGCAATCACAACCTCAAGCGTTATGAGCTGACCGCCCATACGCCCGAGCTCGGACCGCTGAGCGGCTACTTCAGCTACGTGAAGAACAAGCATCGCGGCCATGTGGAGAATCTCTTCCTCCAGCAGTTCGACCGCGTCTCCAATGCGCTGGCCCATCCCCAGAACGTCAAGTCGTCAAGGTGGCTGGGCGGCAAGAATTCCGATTCGGTCTTCGCCTCGGTGAAGTTCGAGTCCGGAGACTTCAAGGCCGTCTACAAGTACGATCGCAACGACAGCATCGAAACACCCGGCGCGGTCGGCCAGCTCGGATACGACTGGAGGATCGGACTTGGTTCGCTGCTTGGCGCCTATGTCAACGAAATCTACGATTCCGCCGTTGCGGCCGGCATGCCCCAGGCGCTCAACAAGAAGCGCCCGGATCAGGTCTGGAACTCCTACAACACGCTTTCGGACCTGTGGAACTTCGGCCACAACCTGACGATCAGCTACCAGGTCAATGACCAGATCTCGATCAAGAACATCGCAGCCTACCGCTCGTCGCGGGTCCGGGCGACGGCCGGCCTGATCGGCGCCGATGCCCTGATCGTCCCGGCTTCGGCGGCGCCTTTGTATGCCGCCTTCCTCGAAGCAAGGGGCCTCTCGCCAGCCACGGCGGCTTTCGTAGCCAATGGCGAAATCGGGAAGACCTACTGCACGTTCTGCTCCGGCCCGGAATCGCGTTCCAAACAGTGGAGCAACGAGCTTCAGGTCAACTTCGACTCCGATTTCGTGACGCTGACCACTGGCGCCATGTATTTCAAGGGCAAGGACTGGGGTAACGAGCACGGCATGCAGAACACCGTTGCCTTTGTTACACTCGAAGCGCCTACCAATGCCATCCCCTACCTGCCGGGCAGCCCCTACAACGAGGCGGAATCGACTGCGGTCTATGCGCAGGGCGAATTTCACGTGACGCCGCAGCTCGACATCGTCCTTGGCGGCCGTTTCACGCACGACAAGAAGCTCGCGGAGCTCACGTCGCTGACCACGGCGACCTGCCCGGCGAACCTCACCTCGTCCGCCCAGCTCAAGACCTGCCCGCTGGTAACCAACACGTTCGGCTACAAGGACGACAAGTTCAATTACCTGATCGGTCTGAATTTCCGTCCCAACGACGACCTGCTGGTCTTTGCCAAGTGGTCGACAGCCTATGTGTCGGGCGGCAAGGTCGGTCCGATCGAATTCCAGCCTGAGACTGCGAAGTCGGCCGAAGCGGGCATCAAGGCGGACCTGCTGAACCGGCGGCTGCGCACGAACCTTTCGGTATTCTGGGCGGAATACAAGAACTACCAGACGGCGCAGGGCGGCAATACGCTCGGCCAGCTTCCCGAATTCCAGGCACTCGTCCCCGACGCCCGGATCAGGAACGCGCTGGGCACCTTCGTCTATCCGCAGGGCGACATCGAAGCGAAGGGCTTCGAACTCGAGGTCACCGCTGCACCGGTCGATGGAATCGTGCTGGGCGGCGGCCTGTCCTACACCGACACCAAGTTCAGCAATGTGCCGAGCCTGTTGTTCGCCGCGCAGAGCCTGCCGGCCGATGCGCCGGACAGCGCCTATCGCCCCACGCTTCGCCCGAAATGGACCGCCAGCGCCTATGCGCAATACACGTCCGAGCCGATCTGGGACGAAGCAACCTTCACCGCGCGCGTTCAGGGCAACTACCAGTCGCGGATGATCTCGCACGCCAACAAGGACATCCTGAACCTTGTCCCCTTCTACACCGACTCGGTGCCGGGCTACTGGTTGATAAATGCCCGCGCCGCGATCGAGAAGATTCCGTTCGGCGGCCTGGAGGGAACCATTGCCGTGTGGGGCAAGAACCTGTCCGATAACCGGTCGATCTCGTTCCCGTTCAACCAGTCGGGCGGCGCCGCGGCAACCTTCATCGAGCCGCGCCGCTACGGCGTCGACCTGACCGTCGAATTCTGATTACCC
>JAGREJ010000351.1 GCA_020446595.1 Novosphingobium sp.
CTGCAGGATCGATTGCATCAGCGTTCCCAGAGCCAGAGGAGGATGCCCGCATTGACTAGGGGTGCGAGCAGAAGACTGGGCAGGCCCACGAAGCCCAGGCGGTCGGAAATGACGTTCCATGGAAGTCCGAGAGGGAGAAGAAACATCGCGGAAAGAGGATCCTTATCCTGATTGAACCACCCAAATGTCCCGATCAGGAAAAGAATGAGCGCAAGGACATACAGGCCAGCGAATATTGAGAATGCCCACTTCAATTCCGGATACTCTCGGCCCACTCGATCACTGAATCGCACTTTGAATACTGCAAGACGCACGCGACATTCGCGCTTCCGGACACGCCGCGCCATTGACAAATGCCGCCAGTGTTTGGACAAATAGTGCCACGCTTCCACCTCCCGTCCGCCATGATTCAGGCGCAGGACCAAGCATGAACCACGTCAGCCGGACAGTAGGGCATTCCTACTCCTACGATGCCCACCGGGCGATCGAAGCACTTGGTGAAGTAGCCGACCTAGACGTAGCGACCGGCTTTTGGCTTCACGTGGGGGAATGGCTCAACTGGCCTGACTGGTTGCGTGATGGAACCAGTCAGGAAGGGTCAGGCGCACTTCCTGGCAAGATATCGGTCGCGGACGACCTTCTCATCGCCGCGAACATTTTTGAGCACATGGACATCGATCAACTGGTCGGCAGGTTCCTCGAACGCTCGCGTCCAGCGTTCGGGCCTCGCACCGCTCTCACCCAGTTGAACGGCCCGACATTGGGCGAAGTGCTCTCCTACACGGCGCGGCTTATGGACGCGCACAACCCCCACCACCGGGTCGACTTCGAAGTTGAAAACGAAGAGGCGCAATTTACCTTAAGTCCGGTCGTCCCGCTCGGTGAGTTGGGCGATGTTCTCGGGCTATTGGCGACTATTGCAGTTTACCTCACCATTCAGCCTCTTGCGCAAGGTCAGCTCGGTTCGGTGGTGCTGGAAACCAAACTGCCAAGAGCCAGGTTGAGGGAATCATCGTGGTCCGAATTTCGGTGTTCGGTGGTCGCTGGCGGCGATCTCCATCGCATTTCGATGCCGCGAGAGATGGCAGCCTTACGCAATCCCGAGTTCAATCCGGCATATTGGAGCGTGGATCTGGACGGCATCGCGACTATCGAGCGAGCGAGCGAATCCGCCGCTATTGTCCGGCGCGTGCGGACGAAAGTCGTCGATTCATTGCTTACCGACAGGAGAACCCCAAGATTGAAGCAAATTGCCACGGAAGAGGGGATGTCGGTCCGAAAGGTCATAAGGCTGCTGCGCGGCAACGATACCTCGTTCCATTCCATCGTGGAGGAAGAGCGACGCCAGATAGCCGCGCGCCTTATTCTGGATGCAAGCATCCCTCTTGACGGAGTTGCGGAGATGCTCGGCTTCACCGACCGGTCGAGCTTCGGGCGTTCGTTCCGCAAGTGGTTCGGCATGCCGCCCGGCGAGTATCGCAATTCATTGGCGACAACCCAGGAAGCCGGAGCGGATGCCCGGACAGGACCGTTCGCCTGACGCCTGCACGACCGGCGCGAACAGGAACGTGCGCCCTGACCTCATCCGATGCGCGCGAAGGCGGCGACTCCCGTGGTCTTGCCGGATGCCGATCCGGTCACCGCGCCGCGCCCCATCGCTTCGGCAAGTTCCTTGGCGGGATCGTCCTTTCCGGAGAAGATCGCCTCCATGGCGCGCACACACAGCACCGTCGTCTCGTCCGCGAGCGCGTAGAAGACCGAGCGAGCCTCCTTGCGCGTGCTGACCAGCTCGGCACGGCGCAATCCGGCGAGCTGCTGGCTGAGGGCCGGCTGACCGATCCCTGTGGCCTCGTCGATCTCGCCAACTGTCCGCTCACCTTCCAGCAGGCATGACAGGATCATCAACCGCTGCGGCTGCGCATAGGCCTTGAGCCGTTCGACCGCCGCGTCGGCCAGCGTCCGGTCCCGGTAGATCGCGCTCATGATGTGCCTGCCCGCGAGCAAAACCAGTCCGGTCCCGCCGGTATACTGGCAAGGTCGGTCCCCGGTGGGCGCAGTGTCGGCTCGCCCGGCAACCATCCTTCCGGAGTAAGCACGCCGTCGCGCTCGGCCACTTGCAGCGCCGCAACAATGCGCAGCATCTCTTCCACCGATCTGCCGACATTGAAGGGATAGCTGGTAATGGCGCGAACGACCCCTTCGGGATCGATGAAATAGCTGGAACGGATCGTCGAACTGTCCTGCGCATGTTCGTCGATCATGCCGTAAGCGCGCGCGACGGCCATGCTGGGATCCTCGACTATCGGGAACGGCACCGTCACCCCGTATGCCTCCTCGATCGCCCGCACCCAGGCGATATGGGCATAAAGGCTGTCGATCGACAGTCCGAGCAACGCGCAGTCGAGTGCGGCAAAACGATCCGCGGCACGCGCGATCGCAACGAACTCGGTGGTGCAGACCGGCGTGAAATCGGCCGGATGCGAAAACAGCACCAGCCATTTCCCGCGATAATCGGCCAGCGATTTTTGCCCCAGTGTCGTGCGCGCAGTGAAGTTTGGCGCAAGATCGCCGAGTCTGAGCGGGCGATTGCCCTGGGCAGTGGTCGTTTCCTGATTTGTCATATTCGATCCCGGTTCCGGATTGCTCCTCTTGACCTCGGATGCTATCTTAATTACATAGTATATGTAAATAAGAATTTATCGAGGTTTTCCCATGAGCGACTCGGCAATCGACAAAGCCCACACGCAAATCGGCCAGGCAAAGCCGCATGCGATGGAGATCAAGGCGTTCTTTGATCCGCCAACCTTCACCGTCACCTATGTTGTGAGCGACAAAAACACGCAGCGCGCGGCGATCATCGACAGCGTGCTCGATTTCGATCCCGCGTCGGGTCGCACCTCCTTCTCTTCGGCAGACGCGGTCATCGCCTATGTCGAACAGAAGGGGCTTGGCATCGACTGGCACCTCGAAACCCATGCCCACGCCGACCACCTCTCTGCGGCGCCTTACCTCCAGCAGAAACTGGGCGGAAAGATCGCCATCGGCGAACACATCGTCACCGTGCAGGAAACCTTCGGCAAGCTGTTCAACGCGGGCAGCGAGTTCCAGCGCGACGGATCGGATTTCGACCAGTTGTGGAAGGACGGCGACCAGTTCCGCATCGGGGAACTCGACGTCACCGTGATGCATGTGCCCGGCCACACGCCCGCCTGCATCGCCTATGTCATCGAGGATGCCGTGTTCGTCGGCGACACAATGTTCATGCCCGATTACGGCACGGCCCGCGCCGACTTCCCCGGAGGCGACGCGCGCACGCTTTTCCGTTCGCTGCGCAGCATCCTGTCGCTTCCCGAAAAGACCCGGCTGTTCATGTGCCACGACTACCTTCCGGAGGGGCGCAGCGAGTATGTCTGGGAAACAACCGTGGGCGATGAGCGCGCGCGCAATAATCATGCGCGCGATGTCGTGAGCGAGGACGTATTCGTCGCCATGCGCGAAGCCCGCGACAAGACGCTCGACATGCCGCGTCTGATCCTGCCTTCGGTGCAGGTCAACATGCGCGCCGG
>JAGREJ010000048.1 GCA_020446595.1 Novosphingobium sp.
GGCCGTCGATCCGCGCGCCGATCCACAGCACCAGCCGGATGACAAGCGGCACCATCACCGCCGAAAGCACGACCTTGGCGATCATCTGTCCGGCATAAAGCTCCGCCACCGGGCGCACGCCGACGAAGGCGATGGTGATGAACAGGAATGTATCGACGATCTGCGACAGCGCGGCGGCAATGAATCCGGCGGTTCCGGGCCAGGCCTGCAATCGCGCAACGATCCAGGCGAACACGCTCACATTGAGCGTGACCGAGACGCCATAGGCGACGATACCGGCCAGCATCAGTCGCCAGCTTTGCCCCAGGATGATCGGAAAGGCTTCCTTGGCGGGCGGATACATCCCCGGATCGGTCGGAAGTTGCAGGACGAACAGCGTCAGCACGATGGCCATGACCAGGGGAATGAAGCCAAGCCGCACCAGCCGCTGACCCACTTGCGCGCCGTAGAGTCGGGTCACGCCGCTGGAGATGCCGACAAGCAGCAGGAACGGGAAGATGCCGGCTTCGACCGCCAGCGGCCCCATCGCCACCTGCTTGGCTCCAAGCACGCCCGCAATCGTGACCATGCCGCCATACAACGTGCCCAGCAGGAGCAGCGAAGCGGGTATCGTGGCGGAGCGGGATTCCATGGGTGCAGCCAATAGCCGCAGCCCGTGCGAATTGCACTAGGCGAAGCTGCCGACGCAGACTAGCGTTCCGCAGATTCGTGGGGGCACAGCACTTGATTCAGGCCATTTACTCGATTGCGGCCATGGCGCTGATCTTTGCGCTCGCCGTGCTGCTTTCGAACGACCGCAAGGCGATCCGCCCGCGTGTTGTCGGCGCGGCCTTCGCGCTGCAAGCTGGCTTCGCCGCGCTGGTCCTGTGGTTTCCGCCCGGAAATCTCGCGCTTCAGGCGGCCGCCCGCCTCGTCACCAATCTGCTGGGTTATGCGAGGGCCGGCACGCAATTCGTGTTCGGCCCCCTTGCCGACGACAAGCTGGGGCAGAATTTCGCGCTCAATGCCTTGCCGACCATCGTCTTCTTCGCGGCGCTGATCGGCGTCCTCTATCACCTCGGGATCATGACCTTCGTGGTCCGCTGGATCGGCGGCGGACTGCGCCGGGTGACGGGGATCAGCCGGGTCGAAAGCCTCTACGCGGCGGCGAACATCTTTGTCGGGCAGAGCGAAAGCCCGCTGGTGGTGCGCCCCTATCTCGAACGGCTCGCCCCTTCGCAGATGTTCTGCCTGATGACGATCGGCCTCGCAGGCGTCGCGGGCACAATCCTCGCGCTCTACGCCAGCATCGGCGTGCGCGTCGATTTCCTCGTCGCCGCCGCCTTCATGTCCGCGCCTGGCGGGATCGCCATGGCCAAGACGGTGATGCCCGATCCACCCGAAGTGACGCAGTCGGACCACTTCGATGCCGAGGTCGAGCTTCACACCGGCGAAGGCCCGCCCGCCAATCTTATCATGGCGGCTTCCCAGGGCGCGATGACCGGCCTGCGGCTCGCTGCTGCGGTGGGCGCCATGGTGCTGGCCTTCGTGGCGCTGATCGCGCTCGTCAACGGCCTGGTCGGCTGGGCGGGCGGTCTTGTGGGTTTCCCCGACATTACCGCACAGCAGATCGCCGGCTACGTCTTCGCCCCCCTGTTCTGGCTGCTGGGCACGCAGGACTGGAGCGAGGCGGTCACCGCCGGGTCGTTTTTCGCAACCAAGCTGGTGCTGAACGAGGTCGTCGCCTTTCTGGCGCTCGTCGATGGGACGGGCCTGTCGGAGCGCACGCAGGCCGTCGCGATTTTCGCCCTGTGCGGTTTCGCCAATCTCTCCTCCATCGCCATCCAGATGGCGGTCATCGGCAACCTTGCGCCCTCGCAAAGCCCGACCGTCGCCCGGCTCGGCCTGCGCGCGCTCGCGGCGGCAAGCCTGTCCAACCTGATGAGCGGCGCGCTGGCGAGCCTGTTCCTGATTCGATGAATTGATGTGAGCCGCCGCCGCACGAGGTGACTCGTCGCCCGCCTCGGGTTATGCTCGCCCATTGGCGATCGACAGGGACATGGTGCGATGAGTCAGGAACAGGAACGCGGCAACCTCGAAGGCCCGCCGCCAAGCATGACGCAGCAAACCGCCACCGGCGATGCGCCGCCTCCGCCCCCTCCGGGCGGCCAGCAGGGTTCCGGCACTGCGCCCGCCGCAACGTCTTTCGACCTGAACCAGCCGACCATCGTCAGCCTGCTATATCTCTCCTCGTTCATTCTCGGCGTTACTTCGATCGTCGGGGTCGTGCTCGCCTATGTGTGGAAGGGCGAATCGAAGGAAGAATGGGAGGCCTCGCACTTCGAGTATCTCATCAACACATTCTGGATCGGACTGGTCGGCAGCGTGATCAGCGTGTTCCTGATGCTCCTTCTGATCGGCTTCCTGCTTCTGCCTGCCGTGATCGTGCTCGTCGTGGTGCGCTGCGTGCTATCGCTCATCAACGCGCAAAAGCGCGAGCCGATGCCCAATCCGGGAACCTGGCTGGCCTGAACGCCAGTCACCTGCGGCGGGACGTTCGACTACGGGGATGCCCCGATTTCGGGATAGTCCCCGCATATGTTATGCTCTTCCCATCGCGGCGCGCCCGATGCGCCAATGCTTCAGGTCGCGCCACCTCGCAACGAGGGAGCACGAACATGGACCTCAACAAGGCCCTGTCCGCCCACCAGATCGCGCTGATCCGCGCCTCCGACCTGCCCGATGGCGAGCGCCGCGAGCACTTGCACGAAGTCGCCGACAATCTCGCCGATCATATCGCACTGCGTCAGGACGACTGGGGCGCAAACTGCGCGCGCCTGCTGCCCGCCGACCAGGTCTGAACGGGCAAAGGCGTCGGTCGACCGCTAAACTATTCAGCCGGAGCCGTTGTCGCGTCCTGCGCAGGCGCGTTGGTCATCTCCGTTTCCGGCAGTTCGACCTCGACCGCATCGGGATTTTCTTCCTCCACGATCAATTCGCCACCGCTCTTGTCGATGGTGTCGGTCTCGTATTCGGTCGGTTGCTCGGGTGCGCAGGCGGCAAGACACAGCGCGCCACCGACCACCAGCGCCATGGCTTCAAGGGTGTTGCGGTTCATTCTTCACTCTCCTGACGATTCCGATGTTCGATGGATGAAGCACCATAATGCGCCTGTCCTTGCGTCAACGCAAATCTCGTCACCGTTGCCCTGCCATCGGGAATGGTTAGGGTAGCGCCCGCAACGACAGGGGAGAGCAGGCATGGCAAGGCACAAAGGCAAGGTGGCGCTGTGCGCGGGCAGCGCGACGGGCATGGGCGCGATGACAGCGCGGCGGCTCGCCAGCGAAGGCGCGAAAGTCGTTGTCGCCGACATCAACGAGGCGGGCGCGCAGGCGCTGATAGAGAGCATCCGGGCCGATGGCGGCGAGGCCATGGCGCTGGGCTTCGACATCACCGAGGAAGAGTCGGTTCGCGAGACGGTCGCGCGCGTCGTGGGCGCCTATGGCGCGCTCAATCTGATGCACGTCAACGCCACCGACCGCGAACGCAACCTTGAGGACAAGGACGTGGTGACGACCGACCTCGCCGTGTTCGACCGCATGCACAAGGTCAGCCTGCGCGGGCACTTGCTGTGCAGCCGCGTCGCCATTCCTGAAATGCTCAAGGCCGGGGGCGGGGCGATCGTCTACACAAGCTCCGGTGCATCGAAAGGCTCCGCACCAATGCGCGTGAGCTATTACATCGCCAAGGCCGGGCTCAACGGGCTGATGCGCCACGTCGCCGATCGCTGGGGCAAGGAGGGCATTCGCGCCAATTGCGTGTGCCCCGGCGTGATCCTGACCGACGCGATCCTCATCAACACCAGCGAGGATGAGCGCGCCGCCATGCTCAAGTCCACGCCGAGCACCCGCCACGGAAGCGAGGAAGACGTCGCCTCGCTCGTCTCGTTCCTGTTGTCCGACGAGGAAGCCGGCTGGATCAACGGGCAGGCGGTCAACCTCAACGGCGGCGGCCTGATGGCGGTGTGACAAGACTGAATCCGGACGGGAGAATCCTGCAATGAACGAACCGCTGCGCGGTCTTGAAATCGCCCCGCCCGAGGAGCGCGCGGTCCTGCTCGGCAAGGAAGCCTATATCAGCGAGTCCTATGCCCGCGAGGAAGGCGCGAAGCTGTGGAGCAAGGTGTGGCAGGTCGCCTGCCGCGCAGAGGAAGTCCCAAACGTCGGCGACTATGTCACTTACGACATTCTCGACGAATCGATCATCGTCGTGCGCAACGCGCCCGACCGCATCGAGGCGTTCCACAACGTCTGCCAGCATCGCGCGCGGCGACTGACTACGGGCTGCGGCCATGCCCGCCAGTTCGTCTGCCCGTTCCACGGCTGGCGCTGGAACCTTCAGGGCCGCAACACCTTCGTGCTGTGCCGAGAGGACTATGGCGACACCCTGAAGGACGAGGACATTGCCCTGCCCCCGGTGCGCTGCGAGCAATGGGGCGGCTGGGTGTGGATCAACCTCGATCCCGACTGCGTGCCCCTGCGCGAATACCTGTGGCCCGCCGCGCCGATGCTCGATTCCTTCGATCTCGACCGCATGCGCTATCGCTGGCGGCAATGGCTGATCTTTCCGTGCAACTGGAAGGTCGCGCTCGAAGCCTTCAACGAGAGCTTCCACGCCCGCATCAGCCACCCCGGCCTGTCCGAATTCGGATCGGTCGCGGACTACTGGTGCCGCGGCCAGGGCCTGCATTGCTGGCACGGGCCGGAGCAGTCGATCGGCGCGGGCACCATGAGCAAGAGCGACAAGCCCGCCCCGATCATGCCCGGCAGCCATATCGAGCCTCGCAAGCGCCTCGGCCTCACCATGCGACGCTTCATGGACGAGGTGAACGCGCTGACCACCCAGACCATCGTCGATGCCGCCCAGCGGCTGGTCGACGAGCTGCCCGAAGGCACGCCAGCCGGCGAAGTCGGCGCGCACCTCATGCAGCGCGCGCGCGAGGACGACGAGGCGCGCGGAGTGCACTGGGCCGATGTGCCCCCCGAAGTTATGCTCAACGCCGGGCACGACTGGCACCTGTTCCCCAACACCATCTTCCTGCAAACCCGCACGCATGCGCTGTGCTATCGCGCGCGACCGAACGGCTGGAACCCGGACTCGTGCATTTTCGAGGCCTATGTCATCGAGCTGTTCCCGGAAGGCGAGGCCCCCGAAACCGAGTGGCAATTCGTGCCCGACTGGACCGACGAACGCTGGCCGAAAGTCCTGCGCGAGGACTTCCAGAACATGCCCGAAGTCCAGCGCGGCCTCAAATCGAGCGGCTTTTCCGTGGCCCGCCCCAACCCCAGACAGGAAGCGACCGTCAGCCACTTCCATCAGGTGCTGGCCGACTACATGGGCCGCGACGCGCCGGTGCCGATCACGCCCTGAGTATGGTCAGGACTTCGCGTAGGGCGCGCAGGTTCCCGGCGAGAGCAGCGCGGCCAGCATCGTGCCGCCGCCCTCCATCGCGTAGCGGATATGCACCTTCACGTCGTTCGCTTCGAGCGGCGTGCCGAGATAGGTGCGCGGGCACACGTCCTTCAGCACGGTCGAGCTCGACATCAGGTTGTTGAACGCGGGCGGCTCGTCCCCCGAGAACGAGACATCGACGCGTATCTCGATACGCCGCCGGTCGATATCGAACGTGCGATCGCCCATCTTCATGTAGACGTCGCCGCGCCCGTGCAGCAGCGTCTTCTTGATGCCGTCGTAGAGCCCCTGCGAGGTCGCATCGAGATAGGCGGTGCGCTCCTCGTCGCTCGCGGTGTCGTAGTCGATCGCCTGCTTGCAGGCGGCGAGGCCAGTCACCGCCAGCAGCGCCAGCGCGCATGGAGCCGTGAACGGGTGCGTCATCATGCCATCCTACCCGACCAGCGCCTCCGGATGCCGCGCCTCGATCATCTCGCGGATGCCCTCTTTCCAGCTAACCTTGCCCGGCCCGGTCAGCGCGATGCGCTTGGTCGGATCGCAAGCGACGCCCGGCTGCGCGAAAGGCGCTTCGTAGTATTCGATCTTCGGCTCGCGCCCGGTCAGCTCGGCCATATAGGCGATCATGTCCTGCGCGCTGACTGCCTCGTCGCCGCACCAGTTGACGATGGTCGCGGGCACCGATGCCGCCGACAGCACGCCTTCGACTTGCTCCACAATGTCGCGCTCGTGGATCGGGCTGTAACCGTTGGGGTTCGAACGCAGGCGGATCGTCTCGCCCTTCAAGAGGTTGGCGAGGTGGTGGCTCGGCAGGCCGCCGTTCGACCCGTAGGCCGAGTTCATCCGCGCGATCACGGTGGGCACGTTGAACAGGCGAGCGCAGGCGCGCGCTACGCCTTCCTCCATCAGCTTGCTTATGCCGTAGGTCGGCATGCCGGGGAGCGCGCCGTCGCCGACCGGATCGGTCTCCTTGTACTGGTGCATGCCATCGGGGTTGGGCGAATAGACGCTGGAGGTGGTCATCACCATGAAGCGACTGGCCTTCTGGCAATGCTTCATCAGCAGGCCGGTGCCCTCTGCATTGACCGTGATCGCGCTGTCATAGTCGCCGCCGGGCACGATATAGGCGGCAAGGTGCAGCACCGCGTCGAAATCGGTCGGCAAGTCGCCGAAATCATCGGTGCCCAGCTCGATCTTGCGGGTGGTGACGCCCCAGCTTTCCACCTCGTCGCGGCTTTCCGGCTGGCTGAAGCGCGCGATGCCCCACACCTCGTTGTCCGGCGCGAGAGCCCTGGTGAT
>JAGREJ010000352.1 GCA_020446595.1 Novosphingobium sp.
CGTGTTCTGCACGGCGATCCTCGACTTCCTGACCGACGAGGAAGCCGCCTAGCCCGCCTTTGCGAGCTGGAATGGCGCGACTGGCAAACCATCGGTGTTTCGCTGATGCGATGCGGAACCCACCCCGCTTGTGATGATCTCGGCTACTCGGCTTACCGGCACCGGCCGGGACAGGAAGAATCCCTGCGCTTCGGCACACCCTTCGCGGCGCAGGAATTCGAGATGGTCCGCAGTTTCAACACCCTCGGCAAGCACGGGGATATTCAGGCTCTCGGCGAGTATGAGCGTCGAGCGCACGATCGCGCCGGACTGCTCGCTGGTGTCGACCGTCTTGATGAATGACTGGTCGATCTTGATCTTGTCGAATGGAAATGTCTTGAGAGTCGACAAGGACGAGTAACCCGTCCCGTAATCGTCCATCGCAATGCGGATCCCGAAGGCCTTGAGCTGACGAACGACGTGCAGCGCGTGCTGCTGGTCGCCGATGATGCTCGATTCCGTGATCTCGAGTTCGAGCCTCTTTGCAGACAGGCCGCTTTCGAGGAGCACTTCGTGGACGAGCTTTGGGAAATCTCCCTGGGCAAACTGCGCAGGGGCCACGTTGATCGCGATCTTGAGCGGCTTGCTCCAGCCTGCGGCCTCCGCGCATGCGGCGCGCAGCACCCAGTTGCCGACGGGGACGATCAGCCCGGTCTCCTCGGCGATGGGGATGAACTCGCCGGGCGACACCATTCCGCGTTTTGGGTGATTCCACCGTACCAGGGCCTCGAAGCCGACGAGCTCGCCAGTCGTCACATCGACCTGCGGCTGATAGTGAAGCTCGAGCTGCTCCAACTCCACCGCGTTGCGCAACTCCATGGCGATCACCGCGCGTTCACGGCTCGCCTCATCCATCGAGGCATCGTAGGTGCAGGTCTTGTCGACTGAAGACTGCTTGGCCCTGTACATGGCGAGGTCCGCGCGTCCGATCAGTTCGTCGGCCCCGGTACCATGGTCCGGGAACACGCTCACGCCGATGCTCGCGCCCACGGCCAGCATCTTGTCGTCGTGCTCGATCGGCAGGCACACGATTTCTCGTAGCTTGCGGCCGAAATCGCTCGCCTGACCTACGGTGTAGAGCTTATGCTTGACCGCCACGAATTCGTCTCCGCCCACGCGGGCGAGAAATTCGCCGGTGTCCAGCGCTGCCGAAAGCCGTTCGGCGAGTGCCTTGAGAACCGCGTCTCCGGCCTGGTGTCCGTGGACGTCGTTGATGTCCTTGAAGCGGTCGAGGTCGATCGCGATCACCGCCAGGCGCGATGTGTCGTCGGCTGCGTTTGCCGTGGCTTCGCCCAGAAGGGATGCGAGATAGGTTCTGTTCGGAAGTCCGGTGACCGGATCGTGCAGCGCGAGATGGCGGTAGCGGCTGATCGCCTCTTCCTGCGATTTCGTGTCGATGATGTAGCTCGAGACACCAGACCCCAGGATCAGCGACATGACGGAAATCACGCAGACCGCCAGCACTGCGCCTGACAGCAATTGGTCGGGCACGACAACGGAGCTATCGGGGACGATCGTCGCAGCTCCCATGGCCGTCATGTGCATGCTGCATATGGCGAGGAAGAGAGCCAGCGCGCCGCCATATTTGCAGAAGCGGGTGACAGGCCGTGCGATGCGATTGAATGCCGTTGCCCCGAACAGGCAACCGAGTGCAATCGCAGCCGCAACCATTGTTGCGTCGTATTCGATGTGTCCGGAAACGCGATAGGCGGCCATGCCGACGAAGTGCATTGCCGCGATGCCGAGACCGACAGCGCCACCGCCGATCTCGATCATTGCGCTCGAACGTGTCGTGGCGGAGATATACATGCCCGCAGTGGTGAATGTGATCGCCATGAAGAGCGAGGCGATCGTCCCCACGGGCTCAAAGGCGGATGGCAGGTCGGGAAGATATCCGAGCATCGCCACGAAATGGGTCGTCCAGATGCTGCTGCCGCCAATCAACCCGGCGAGAAAAATCCAGTGTAGGCGCCGCGCGCCGCTCGTCCGTCGAGTGCGTGCAAACAGGCGCATCGTGAGGATCGATCCCAGCGCGCAAACGGTCAGTGCCAGGGCCAGACCAAAATAGTCATGGTCGTAGGCCAGGCAGGACAAGACTCGCAACATTCCGCGCCACCCCCGTTTCGCAGTCGATTCACCCTACGCAGGCCAGCGATAAAGAGTTGCAAAAACGGGATGTTACGGTTCGATGCCGTAAAATACTGGTTAGCGGGCAGTAAACGGGAAGCGTCAGTTGCCGGCAAAGCGCGGCGTGCGCCGCTCGCGGAAAGCCGCGCGGCCTTCGGCATAGTCCTCGCTCGAAAAGGTTTCGGCGCCCAGGCGCGCGGCAATGTCGGCGAGGTCGCTCCGGCCGGACAGGGTTGCCGCGATTGCGGCCTTGGACGCGCGAACGGAAAGCGGGGCGTTCGCCGCGATAGCGCCCGCGATCCGCGCGGTTTCGGCCTCCAGCGCGCCCGGCTCCAGCACCGACAGCACAAGGCCGTTCTCGAACGCTTCCTCGGCGGAAATCCGGGCAGCGGAGAACATGAGGTAGCGGGCGAGTTGCGGGCCGCACGCATTGACGATGTCGATCATGGCGTCCTGCGGATAGGCGAGGCCGAGCTTCGCGGCGGGTACCGAGAACCGGGCGTCGCGCTCGGCGATCCTGAGGTCGCAG
>JAGREJ010000049.1:0-3106 GCA_020446595.1 Novosphingobium sp.
AACCCCGATCCGACGGGCAATCCAACCGCATGCTCGCCCGGTGGATCTCTCAATCCGCTGGCGGCAGTGGCAGACATCAATATCACAACGCACGGCCACTACGGCTACATCCGGGCCGCCGGAAACCCGTTCAACGGCTATAAGCTGGACCGCAACGGCAATCTCTCCCCATTCAATGCAGGCACGCCAACGGGAACGACTGGGTTCAATATCGGTGGCGATGGCTATCGCATTCCCGATGCCAACCACACCATTGCGCCGTTCAAGACCTACCAGGGATTCGGTCGGCTTAGCTATGATGTCGCCGATGGTGTAAACATCTACGCGCAGGCCGCCGTCTCGCGGTCCGATCTCTCCTACGATCCGCTGGCCAACAGCTTCGCGCAGGCAGCGCCGACGGTCACGATCTACGCGGGCAACCCCTATATACCGGCGGCGCTCGCCGCGACGTTGAATCCGGGCGATTCGTTCGGCTTTTCGGCCTATTGGGGCAACGAGCAAAGTTCGCACGTCGATGAACGCACCGACTTCTGGCAGGCGACTGCCGGGATCGACGCCGAGATCGGAAGCAACTGGAAAGCTTCGCTCAGCTACACCCACGCCGATTCCAAGCACAAGATGGACCAGTCTGACCTGTGGGATTGGCGCAAGACGCTGGCGGCGGTCGATGTCGTGTCGGTCAACGGTGTCCCGACCTGCCGCGTGCTGACCACGTCATTTGCCTCGGCCTTCTCGGGCTGTCAGCCGATGAACGTCTTCAATGGCGCGCCCATTAGCACGAGTCCGGCGGGCTACGCCTATGCCACTGGCACATCGAGCTACCGGGCGAATTTCAAGCATGACTCCGTCGTCGGCACGATCAGTGGCAGCCTGTTCGAGCTGCCTGCCGGCCCGATCGATGTGGTTGTCGGTGCCGAGTATCGTCACCAGTCTTTCAACCTGACCTCAAACGCGGATCCGGCGACATTGGACACTGCTGCAGAGCGCAATGCCTATTTCGCCGGCGTTACCGATCGCGGCCTGCTCGGCTCGATGCTGTACTACTGGCTGACCAACGTCGGCACCGGTCGCGGCAGCCTGAAGGTCAAGGAAGTGTTCGGCGAAGTTGCCGTGCCGATTCTCGCTGGGACTCCGGGCGCAGAGGAACTGAGCATCAACGGCGCAGTCCGTTTGACCGACTACTCGACTTCTGGCTCGGTAACCACCTGGAAGCTCGGTGGCATCTACAAGCCGATCCCGGACGTGCTGCTGCGCGCCACCTATTCGCGCGATATTCGCGCTCCCAACCTCTATGAGCTGTTCCGTGGCGATCAGTCCGGTATTGGCATCGTTCTCGACCCGGTTACCGGGCTCAACCAGAACGTTTCGACGGTTTCAGGCGGTAACCTGGACCTAAAGCCGGAAGTCGCCAAGACGCTGACCATCGGCGGCGTGCTCCAGCCCAGCTTCCTGCCGGGCTTCAGCTTTGCTGTGGACTACTATCGCATCCGCCTGAAAGGCGCTATCGACTCGCTATCGTCGGCGCAGATCCTGAACAACTGCTTCAATTTCGGGCCTAACACGCCGGAATGTGCGCTTATCACGCGTCCTTCGCCAAGCGAATTCCCTTCGCTCGTTCGCATTTCGGAAGCGAACATCGCGTTCCTGAATACGACCGGTATCGACTTCGACGCCAGCTATCGCACGCAAGTGGGTGACGCAGGTGCGCTGTCGCTGCGGCTCTATGCCAACTACCTCGATAAGTTCGATACCCAGGCCTATGAGGGCCAGCCCGTGATCCACTGGGCCGGCAAGAACGTCGTGGGTTCGAACCCGGTAGCCTATCCGCGCTGGCGCGGTTCGCTTTCGGTCGATTATTCGACGGAACGCTTCGGCATAACCCTGACCGAACAATACATCGGCAAGATGACTCACGTTAATGCCGGCAATGTGGCTCTTTCGAACTTCGTCAAACCGAAGGTGGGCGCGGTGGTCTATACAGATCTCTCGTTGCGCTGGATGGTGCCGCACAACGACGGCAAAATCGAGTTCTTCACGACGATCAACAACCTGTTCGACAAAGATCCGCCGATCATTCCGGGAACGGTTCCGGGCGTGAACCTTCCGACCAACATCTCGACCTACGATGTGATTGGTCGGGCCTACACCGCGGGCGTCCGCTTCCAGTTCTGAGTTGAGGCGGGCGAGGCAACCTCTCCCGCCTGGCCCGTTTCAACTCAGTTTGACAGCAGGAAGACCAGCCGGTTCAGCACTCCGCTGAACCGGCTGTTTCTTGTTTCGTAGGTGGGATCGACGGCGCTGACATTGTCCTGCCCGACATCGAAGCCTTCGCTGTGTGAAACGACAAGCGCAAATGTCTGCGGTACTCGACCAGATGCCACCTGCTTGCCGTCCGCAGTGATCGATACTGTGGCTGCGGATCCGGCCTTTTCCGCATCCAGCTTGAAGGACATGGCAATATGGTGCGGTCCTGGCGCCATGGGCGCGATAGCTTCGATACGCGTCAAATGAGCGGGAGTGAGGTTGTAAGTGAAAACAGGTCGCCCCTTGTCAATGAACAGCGAGTAGCCGCTGAATCTTCCGCCATGGGCGACGAGCACGCCGCTGGCTGCTTCGCCGGTGTCAATATCGGCCTCAATAGTGAATGAGCGACCTACGGTGTGCGGCGCCGCTGCCTCGGCGACCTGCGCGACTGGGCGAAAATAGACGAACTGTCGTCTATCCCGGTTGGGATCGGGCCGCCCCTTCTGTTGGCCATCGGCAGAATGAATCGGCAGAATTTGACCTGCTTGAGCCTGTCGCCAAAATTCTGCCACGAGTGACGACAGCCGTTCGGGGTTGTCCTTTGCAATATCGCGCGACTGGCTGAAATCTCGGGTCAGGTCGTAGAGTTCCCACCCCCGGTCCGACAGTTCCACTGGCGGCGGGGGCGTCGCATCCCACGGTGTGACCTTGGGCTTGCTCGACGCCATCCAGCCATCGCGATAGATCGCCAGGTTCTCGCTCATTGCGAAAACCTGCTTGGTTCGGCGCGAGGGTGCTGACTTGTCAGTCAGGGTATAGGCCGCGCTGATGCCGGTGATTGGCTGCTGGCGAACACCATTGA
>JAGREJ010000049.1:3281-11521 GCA_020446595.1 Novosphingobium sp.
GCGTTCATCGCCCAACCCCAGCCACCCGTGTTGAGGTTGTAGGCCCGTTCCGTGCCGATATCGTCGATATGATCCTCTGCGTAGGCAGGGTCTTCCTTCACCCCGGCCAGCGCCGATTGCTCGAACAGTTTGCCGTCGAAGCTGCCCTCTGCACTCGCCCCGTTGTCGCCCTGAATGTAAACGATCAGCGTGTTGTCGATTTCGCCGCTTTCGCGCAGCGACGCTATCACACGGCCGATCTGGTAGTCGGCATAGGCCAGCGAGGCGGCATAGGCTTCCATGTAGCGTGCGTAGAGCCGCTGCCGTTCGGGCGGCAGATCGGCCCAGCGCGGTAGGGTCTCGGGGCGCGGCGCGTCCTGTGCGTTGCGGGGGATCACACCGAGCCGCTTCTGGCGGCGGACGATATCTTCACGCAGCTTGTCCCAGCCCATGTCGAACCTGCCGCGAAAGCGTTCGAGCCAGTCGGCAGGCGCATGGTTGGGTGCATGGGCCGTGCCGGGCGCGAGATAGACAAAAAATGGCCGTTCGGGCGTGGTTGCGCGCTGTTCGGCGATCCAGGCGATCGTGCGGTCAGCGAGGTCGCGATCGAGATGATAGTCCGATCCGCGTCGCGTAATCGACGGTCGCGTATTCTCGATCAGCGAAGGCTCGAATGCGCTCGTGTCGGCGCCGAGGAAACCGTAGAAATAGCCGAAACCCAGCCCCGTCGGCCAGCGGTCGAACGGCCCGTTCGGCCCCTGTTCCCATTCGGGTGTGACATGGCTCTTGCCGAACATGGCGGTGTCATAGCCATTGGCGCGCAGCACTTGCGGCAAGGTGCCCGCGCTCTTCGGGATCATCGAGTTGTAGCCATCGAATCCACTCGACCAGTTGGTCACATAGCCGACGCCAACGTCCTGCGGGTTACGCCCGGTCAGTAGCGAGGCCCGCGTTGGAGAACATATGGCGGTGGTATGAAAGCGGTTGTAGCGCAGACCCTCTCGCGCCAGCGCATCGAATGCAGGCGTGGGGACGGGGCCGCCGAATGTCGAACTGGAACCGAAGCCAACATCGTCGGTCATGATGATGAGCACATTGGGCGCACCTGCCGGGGCCTTTGCCGGTTCGGGCCAGTGCGCTGGGCCTGCTGTTTCCAGAGTCGCCCCCGGTGGCGGCAAAGGCAGGTTCTGGTCGGCTGGAGCGGCGGCGAGAACGACGCTCGACGCGATCAGGCTGCTCGACACCACGCAACCCAGCAGCGCCGCCCGGAGTTTTCGCGTTCGCCCTTGCGCAAAGATCATGGATCAGTCGTCGATCAAGGTCAGCGCCCGCTCAGGGCAGGCCCTGACAGCGCGGGATGCTTTCTCTTGATCGCCGTCCGGCACATCGATCACCGCCTCTTCCATGTAGCCTTCGTCGTTCAGTTCGAACATGTCCGGCGCCAGTGCCCAGCACCGGGCATTGCCCTGACACTTCGCGCCATCGACTCTTATCCGCATCGCAACGCTCCTCAATCCCAGGCCAGTATCAGATCCTTGACACCGAACACGAAGCCGCCGTGCGTGATCGGCGTGGTGCCTTCCTTGATGCGGAACGGGCCCACCCGCGCCAGCCACTCTTCCAGTCCGATGACGATTTCGCGTCGCGCCAGATGCGAGCCCAGGCAGCGGTGGACGCCATAGGCGAAAGCAACATGGCGGTTGTCCTCCCGGTCGAGAATGATGCTGTCGGGGTCGGCGAATTCCGCCGGATCACGGTTCGCGGTCATTGCAGGACAGGCGACCAGATCGCCTGCCTTGATTGGTGCACCGGCCAGTTCGACGTCGACGGTCGCCTTGCGCGTCGGCGTCACCGTGGGATAGGCGCGAAGCAACTCTTCCGCCGCCAGCACCAGCCTGTCCGGCTCGGTGCGCAGCAGCGTCTGTTGCTCGGGATGTCGGGCGAGATAATAGAGGTCGAAGCCGACTGCGGCCGCGACGGTGTCCAGCCCGGCAACAAGCAGAAGGACGCTCATGGCGCGCACTTCATGTTCGGTCATTCGTCGGCCATCGACTTCGGCCTGGGTAACGAAGCTCATGAAATCGTCGCTCGGTCGCTTGCGCCGCTCGGCCTGCAACTCGTCGAGCCACGCGATGAACCGACGCGCTGCGGCGGTGCGCTTGTCTGGCGCGCCATGCAACTGATCCATTGCCCAGTCGACGAAGGTTCGAAGGTTCTCGGTGCCGATGCCAAGGAACTGGAGGAACACGCTTACGGCATAGGGCAGGCAGAAATCGTCCATCGCATTGCACGAGTTGCCGCTGCGCCTGATCTCCTCGATAATCTCCACGGCGCGCTCGCGCACGATCGGTTCCATGGCCACAACGCGCTTTGGCGACAGCAACGGGTTGAGCAGCGAGCGCCATTTGGCATGATCGGGCGGATCAATTTCGAGCGGGATCAGGGGCCAGTCCTCGCCGAGCGCAGAGGCGAACAGTCGCCGGTTGCTCGAAAAGGTCACGCCGTCCTGAAGCACTTTGCGCTGGTCCTCTGCGCGCACGACGACCCAGGTGCCTTCGCCATTTCGCGTGTTGTTGGGCGCGTAGAACACCGGTGGGCCGGAATGCAGCACGCTGGTGGCGGCCTGCGGATCGCCCATCGGGGTGGGCACCATCTGCTCCGACGTGTAGAAGTTGAAGCTGCCGACAAGCTCGGGCGGGACATGGGCGGGGATTGAATCTTGGACTGCCGTGGCGGTCACGTTGCCTCTCCTGAATTCTGCAATAAGGTGTAATTATGGCGATGGAGCGATCTCGTCAATGAATCTTGCTCTGCCCGCTTGCAAGTGGGCAGCGAATGCGGCAGATCGACGCAACGAATGTTGCACATGAGTGCTATATCTGCGGAAGGGATGCATGAGATGAGCGAAGCTCAGAAGGGGGCGGTGCCGATGCGACCCAGGCCATTGCCCGACGAGGCCAGCGAGGGTTATTGGCAGGCGGCGAACGAAGGTTGCCTCGCGATCCAGCGTTGCCAGGATTGTCGCCGCTGGAACCATGCGCCCTCGCTGAATTGTCCGGCATGCGGATCGGGCGACCTCGATTTCGAGAAGGTATCGGGTGAGGCCACGCTGTTTTCCTGGACTGTCGTTCACCATTCGCCGGGACCGGGCTTTGCCGGCAAGCTGCCGCTATTGGTCGGAATCGTCGAACTGGCCGAACAGCCGCACCTGCTGCAGGTCGCCAACCTGACAGGTTGCAGTGAAGGTGATCTGCACCTCGGCATGCCCCTGCATGTCGAATTCGAACGGATCGCCGAGGACTGCGCGTTGCCTCAGTTCCGGGCCACGGGAGGGCAGGGCTGATGTGGGCACTCTCCAACAAGGTCGCGGTTGCGGGGATCGGCTATTCGGCGCTGACCCGGCGTTCGGAAACGCCGTTGGTGCAACTGGCGAAGAACGCGATCGATACGGCGCTGGCCGATGCGGGCCTGACGCGGCGCGATCTCGACGGCCTTGCGACTTCGCCGGGCATGCCGCGCTATGGCGGAGCCAAGGGCACGGTCGAGGGCGTCGATGTGGTAACGCCCTGGTTCCTTGGCGAACAGCTGGGCGTGCAGAACCGGATCGCCTATACCGGATCGACCAACGGCATGGTCACCCAGGCCTTCATCGACGCCGCCATGGCCGTGGCGAGCGGTGTTTGCACCCACGCCGTCGTTTATCGCGCGCTGCATGTTCCGCCAGGCAGCTATGTCAATTTCGACAGCACTTTTGCCAGCGGGCAGGATCAGTATTTCGCGCCCTTCGGCTTTTCGGTGCCGCCTGCCTGGGCGGCGACGGTGCTGCGTCGCTATTTCGAGATGTTCGGCTATTCGCGCGGGGATATGGCGCGCTACATCGTCGATAACCGGGCGAACACGCAGCTCAATCCCAATGGCTACTGGCGTGGCAAACCGATCGCGCGCGACGACTATCTTGACGCCCGCATGATCGCCGATCCCATGTCGATCCTCGATTGCGACATTCCGGTCGACGGCTGTGCGGCCATCCTGCTGACTTCGGCAGAACGCGCCCGCGATCTTAAGCAAAAACCCGCCTTGCTCAGCGGCATGGCTGCCGGCACCCATTCGCCGCCGAGTAGCGTTCCGATGACGCTCGAGGACATCTGGACCGGGTGCGAGCAGGTCGCCGAGCGGATCTGGGCATCAAGCGGGATGGGGCCGACAGACATCGACAATGCCCACCTCTACGACGGGTTCAGCCCTTTCGTGTTCCTGTGGTTGGAAGGGCTCGGCATCTGCAAGCGCGGCGAGGGTCTCGCCTTTCTGCGCGACGGGCATGGCGCGCTCGGTGGCAAGCTGCCGATCAACACCGGCGGCGGGGCGTTGGGCGAGGGGCGGCTGCACGGAATGACCCAGATCATCGAGGCGGCCTCGCAGGTCAGCGACCGGTGTGGGGAGCGGCAAGTGCCCGGCGCGCGGCGCGCGATTGCCACCATCTCGAACGGCTTGACCAAGTCCACCGGTTTCGTGTTCAGCCGCGGCGAACCCTGATCGCCATCGACCGAGGAAATCTCATGAGCGAAGAGACCGCATCCGAACCGTTGCTTTTCGAAGTGGTGGAAGACCATATCGCACTGGTCCGCTTCAACCGACCCGAAGCGCGCAATGCCGTCAATATCGAGACGGCGCTGGCGCTCAATGCAGCGGTCGAGCGGGTCGAGGCCGATCCGGCGATCCGCGTCGCGATCCTGACTTCGGCCACTCCGGGCATGTTCTGCGCCGGGGCAGATCTCAAGGTGATCGCTGCTGGCCGGGTTCAGGAACTGCGCCCCAATGACGCCGGGTTCGCCGGTTTTGTCGATGCCATCAAGGACAAGCCGTGGATTGCGGCGGTCGATGGTCCGGCGCTTGGCGGAGGCACTGAGCTGTGCCTCGCCTGCGACATGATCGTAGCCAGCGAAACCACGCGTTTCGGCCTGCCCGAGGTCAAGCGCGGCCTGATGGCCAATGGTGGCGGCAATTCGCGTCTGTCGCGCGTGCTGCCGCGCAATGTGGCGCTGGAACTGATCGCAACGGGCGAGGCGTTCACCGCCGAATTCGCCGCCGGCTATGGCATGGTCAACCGTGTCGTGGCCGCAGCCGACCTGATGGAAACCGCGCTCGGCCTTGCCCGCTCCATCGTGGCCAATGCGCCGGTCGCGGTAACCGAGAGCCTGCGCGTCGCGCGCCAGTCGCTCGACCGCAGCGACACCGACCTTCGCCGCCTGTCGCGCGAGCGCAACAAGGTCGTGCTCGCCACGGAGGATTCGAAGGAAGGCCCGCGCGCCTTCGCCGAGAAACGTTCGCCGGTCTGGCAAGGACGCTGATTACCTTGCTGCGATGAAACGACGGCAGTTCCTTTCCCTGGCGGCGATTGCAGCAGGTTGGGGACTGCCTGGGCTGGCCCGAGCGCGAGCCAGTCAAATGCCGCGGCTCTCACCCGAAGACTTCAGCGTCGTCGTCGAAGGCATCGAAGGCGCTGAAGGACTGGCGACCGCGCCTGATGGCACGCTTGCCTTTTCCTGTTCCAATGTCGCGGTCGGGTTGCGCATGCCGGACGGCGAGGTGCGCTACATCGGGGAGCCGATTGTCACGGGCGGAATCGCCTTCGATGATCGCGGACACGTTGTCGCGGCAAGCGTCGGCGCGCTGCATGGCCGGGATGGGCCGTTGCGCCGCATCGATCCGGCCAGCGGAACGGTTGAGATGCTGGTTGCTGAACTCGAGGGACGCCGCCTGGTCGCATCCAATTGCCCGGTCGTGGCGCGCGACGGGACGATCTATTGCAGTCACAGCGGATGGAGCGTCGGCAATATCGGGACCACCATTGCTGAGGGTTTCATCTACGCCGTCCTGCCAAATGGCGAAACTCGCATTGTCGCGCGCAACCTGCGCGGCGTGAACGGCTTGTGCTTGGGTCCGGGTGGCGAGCATCTCTATGCCGCGCTGACCGCAGAGGGCCGGGTTATCACATGGGACCGCGCGTTGGATGGTTCGCTGAACAACAAGCGATACGCGGGTCCTGTGCTCGGCACTGTGAAGGCAGACCACAAGGCTGCGGAAATTCGCGCCTTGCCTGTGAGCGAGCGCGGTTTGACGGGATATTGCGATGGGCTCGTTCTCGACCGGGAGGGATATATGTACGTCACGCTCCCCTTCGCGAACCGGATTGTCGCCGTCGATCCGCACGGGCTCCTGTCCACCCTGATCCACGATCCGGAAGGGCAGCGGATTGATTTTCCGACCAATCTTGCATGGGGCGGGCCGGACCTTCGCGACCTGCATGTGGTCTCCCGCGGCAGTGGGACAATCGTTCGGGCGCGCATGACGACGCCCGGCCTTCCCGCAGCGAACTGGCCGATCTGACCGGACTATCGAGCGCTTGCCTTGCAGGCCTTGTCTGCTAAATCTGCACTATAGGATAAATTTCAACACGAGGTTGTCAAAGTTTCCATGCCAGAGGCATTCATCATCGACGCCGTTCGCACTCCGCGCGGTATCGGCAAACCCGGCAAGGGCGCGCTGGCCCACCTTCATCCGCAGCACCTTGGTGCAACGGTCCTCGCCGCCCTGCGCGACCGAAATGGACTCGATACCGCGACGATCGACGACATCGTCTGGTCGACCTCATCGCAGAAAGGTCATCAGGGCGGTGACATGGGGCGCATGGCCGCGCTCACCGCAGGCTTCGATACATCCGTCAGTGGCACCACGCTCGACAGGTTTTGCGGTGGCGGCATAACCTCGGTCGCACTGGCAGCTGCGTCGGTCATGTCCGGCATGGAAGACTGCCTGATCGGCGGTGGCTGCGAGATGATGAGTTACACGGCAAGCCTTGCTGTGCAGGAGTCGGAGGCTGGCATCGCGCCGATGCGGATGGGTGCGGGCAATGCGACTCTGGATGCGCTGCATCCGCAATCGCATCAGGGTGTCTGCGCCGATGCGATAGCCGCAATGGAGGGCATGGGCCGCGATGTGCTTGATGCGCTTGCCGTCGAGAGCCAGCGGCGCGCCGGGCAGGCCGTGGCTGAAGGCCGCTTTGCCAGATCGATCGTGCCGGTCATGAACGAGGACGGGAGCCTCGCACTCGATCATGACGAACTGCCGAGGTCTGACACCACGCTGGAAACCATGGCTTCCCTGAAACCAGCCTTCGCGGGCATCTCCGCGCTCGATCTGGGTGCGGGCGAAACCTACGGCGACAAGATCAGCCGCCGCTTTCCGGATCTGCGTTGGGAGCCGGTGCACCATGCCGGAAACAGTTCAGGCGTTGTCGATGGTGCCGCCGCGGTGCTGATCTGTTCAGGCGAGCATGCCAAGCGCCATAGCTTGACCCCGCGCGCCCGGATCGTCGCCTATGCGAACATGGGCGGCGATCCGACGCTGATGCTCAACGCACCGGTGCCGGCTGCAAGAAAGGCCCTACAGCGTGCTGGACTGACAACAAACGACATTGATGTCTGGGAGATCAATGAAGCTTTCGCTGTGGTCGCGGAGAAGTTCATGCGCGACCTCGACCTCGACCGCTCCAAGGTCAACATCAACGGTGGCGCGATAGCACTCGGCCATCCGATTGGCGCGACCGGATCGATGCTGATCGGCACGGCGATCGACGAACTGGAGCGATCCGGCGGACGCTTCGGGCTGGTCACGATGTGTGCGGCAGGCGGCATGGCGCCTGCGATCGTTTTGGAGCGGCTGTAACGGCGAGGAACTGGAGACACTGTCGATCTGATCGTCGTGCTTACTGTGCGGGAAACTGCGCCCCGCGCAGGACTGGCTCGCCCCGCAATGTCTGCCGGACCTTAAAAATCCAGATTCCAGAGGGTTTTCGCGTTGGTCTCAAGCACTTGCTTGCGCACGGCGTAATCATGCTGGCCCAAGGTCGCGACCAGCTTGTCCTGCACGCCGGGATAGAGCGAGGTTGGGTGCGGATAGTCGGTTTCAAACAGGAGGCGATCCGCGCCGATCTCGTCGATCATCTTCGTCGGCGCGAGCGTTTCGAACCAGAACGTCACCCAGAAATGCTTCTTGAAATATTCGGTGGGACGCATCTTGAGGCCGCGGTTGATACCGGTACGGAACTCGTCGTTCTGGTGCTCCATGCCTTCGAGCCAGAACGGCACCCAGCCGGCGCCGCTTTCGATCAGGCCGATCTTGAGCTCGGTGAATCTGTCAAGCAGGCCTGAGACGATGAAATTCATCATGGTTGCCGCACAACCGATGTGATGGAGCAGCGC
>JAGREJ010000049.1:11612-12777 GCA_020446595.1 Novosphingobium sp.
GGCATCCCCGTGGAATTGCAGATGTCGAACACTTCTTCCCAGAACCGCGAGACCTTGCCGTCCGTGCCGATGTAGCCTTCGGACAGCCGTTCGGGCCGGTCGGGCAGGACCACGCCCTTGATGCCGAGGTCGATGATGCGGCGCATCTCGGCGTTCATCAGATCCCTGTCCCAATAGGGTAGGGTGGCCATGCAGTTGATACGCCCGCCCGATTCCTGTTGCCGTGCCGCGCAGGCATCGTTGTACATCTTGATGATGGTGAGCGCCAATTCCTCGTCGCCCAGCGCCACCAGCGAACCCGCCTGGGTCACACCGCCGTTCTGGAAACAGATCTGTGCCCACACGCCCATGTCGTCCATCGCCTGCATGCGCGGTTTGACCAGATAGGAGCCGGGATCGATCTCGTCATAGGTGCCGTAGGCGAGGCGACCGAGCAGCTTGTTGTGATCCCTTGCGATGACATTGCCGCCCAGGGTGCCGAAGTTCTTGTCGCCGACGAACCAGTAATCGATGTTGTCGATCCGTTCGACGCGGGGCAGCTTGTCCTTGATGTGTGCGGGCGCATTGGCCGAGAACAGGTCTGGCGGCTCGGTGTAATGAGTGTCGCAGTCGACGATCTTGATGCCCTCGAACAGCGGGTCGATCCCGCGAGAATTGGCCTCGTAATCGACTTCGCGGATATAACCGCCGGGCGCCCAACCCTCGGCAATCCAGTAACGCGCCGCATCGTTGGCCTGAGCCTTCATAAGCGCGCCGAGATCGGTGTCAGGCTTCTTCGCTTCCTTGGCATCGGTGGCCATGTGTCGTCTCCCGTTTTGGTCTGTTGCAGTTTGCGTCTTTTCGACCGGCAATGCGAGTCCGCTCTGGTCAGCCCGCGACTGCGTGGTTGCGCAGCACGCCGATGCCTTCAACTTCCAGTTCCACAACATCGCCGGGTCTCATCGGCGCGACGCCGGGGATCGAGCCGGTGGAAATGACATCGCCCGGCTCCAGCGTCAGCACGTGCGAGATCATCGAGACCAGCTTGTCATACTCCCAAAGCTTGTCCGACGTGGAATGATCCTGCCGCGTCTCGCTATTGACGCGAAACTGGATACGCAGGTCCGAGGTGTCGAGATCGGTGACAATGCAGGGCCCGAGCGGCGCGAAGGTATCGAAGATCTTG
>JAGREJ010000353.1 GCA_020446595.1 Novosphingobium sp.
TGGTCGAACGTCGCCGGGGTCATGAGCCGATGGCCTATATCCTTGGTGAGGAAAATTTTTTCGGGCTGACCCTGAAAGTGTCGCCGGACGTGCTCATCCCGCGGCCCGACAGCGAGGTGCTGGTCGAATGCGCCTTGGCCGCCAGGCCGGACGCGCGCCGGGTGCTCGATTGCGGGACCGGATCGGGCGCCTTGCTGCTGGCCGTGTTGTCGCGGCTCGAAAAGGCAAGCGGCACCGGGATCGACAGTTCGCAGGCGGCGCTCGCGGTGGCGCGCGCGAATGCGGCGTCGCTCGGGCTCACGGACCGCGCGACGATGATCGGTGCCGACTGGAATGCGCCGGGGTGGAGCGACGGACTGGGCATGTTCGACCTGATCCTTGCCAATCCGCCCTATGTCGAGACAGGCGCGGAGCTTGAACCTTCGGTGCGCGATCACGAACCGGCAAAGGCTCTGTTCGCGGGACCGGACGGGCTCGATGCCTATCGCGTGCTGATTGTCCAACTGCCCGGATTGATCGCTCCCGAGGGCCGTGCATTCGTCGAGATCGGCGCGACGCAGGCCGATGCCGTCATGGCCCTTGGGCGGGTTGCGGGGCTGCGGACGACGCTCCACCGCGACCGTGCCGACCGTCCTCGCGTTGTGGAAATGTCGCTCCGGGCTTAAGAAATTACTTGGCATTGTGTGTCACTGTGCCTAAGTCGAGGCAGAGCCGCGATGATGGATGTATTTCCCGTCTCCGGTTTCGACTCCAGCATTTGCGAAGGGACGGGGCAAACCCGAAACGACGGCAAATGTCGGGACTGCGGGGCGGAAGGCCCGCAGTACGGGGCGCTTATGGAACTCTCGTGCGAATTTATCGCCCGGTTTCCGGTAGTTTAGGGACATATCCTTGAATAACAATCGTGGGAACAACCGCAGGCGAGGCCGCGGTAACAATCGCCAGCAAGGCGGGCAGCAGCTCAACCGGATCGACAGCAGGGCGCGTGGCAATGCGCCGCAGCTGCTCGACAAGTACAAGAAGCTGGCGCATGACGCGCATCTCAATGGCGACCGCGTGCAGGAGGAATATTACCTCCAGTTCGCCGATCACTATTTCAGGGTGCTCGCCGATCAGAAACAGCGTCAGGAGGAATCTCGCCAACGCCGCGACGGAGGTGCGCAGGACGGTGGCGATCGAGGCCGCAGCGACGACCCGCGCAGCCGCTATGATGACGACGATGCCGATGAAGCGGACGCCGGCGAAAGCGCGGACTACGATCAGCCGCGTCAGGACACTCGCGAAACGCGTGAGGATCGCCCGTCGCGAGCCGCCTCCGATGGTTCGGGCGAGAACGATGACGGCGAGGGACGGGACGGCAACGTCTATGAATCTTCGGACAATCCGTTCATTCGGGAAAGCAAGTCGCATCGCGCGCCGTCCAGATCGCGCGGTCAGCGTCGTGACAATCGCGGGGAAAACGACGGCGATCGGGAAGCAGAAGCCGCGATGGATCCTTCTGTCCTGCCACCATCGATCGGCGGCAATGCCGATGATGGCAATCCGGATGAAGCCGAGGCCGAGAAAGCCGAGGCCAAGCCGCGTCGCCGTACCCGCAAACCGCGTGCCAGCGACGGCAACGATGAGACGCTCGAAGCCGTAAGCTGATCCGGTCGGGTCAAGATCGCTTGGTCTTGCGAGTTGCCGCGCCTATGAAACGCGGCGCATGCGCGGGCGTTTCGAGATAACTGATCCCATGCGCCGTCTGGTGGCGAAGAGGCCGCGCCTGCTCATCGGGCTGGCGGCGCTGGCGCTCGGCGCGCTTTCGGCCTGCGGCTTTCAGCCGCTGGCGCTCTGGGCAGTCACGATTGTCTGTCTGGCCCTCCTGCTTGAATTTCTGGCGCGCGCCCATGGTGCAAGACCGGCATTTGCGACGGGCTGGCTGTTCGGCGTTGGTTACTTCGCTGTCGGAAACAACTGGATTGCCGCGGCCTTCACCTATCAGGCGGAAATGCCGGTCTGGTTCGGCGCGGTCGCAGTGCTGGGAGTGGCGCTCTATCTGGCGATCTATCCCGGCCTGGCGGCTTTGGCGGCATGGTGGCTCGTCACGCGCCTGGCCGCATCGCATGAAGCGGGCAGGCCCTGGCTGGGGCTCGCGCTTGCGGGATCGTGGATCGTTGCCGAATGGCTGCGCGGCTGGGTCTTCACCGGCTACGCCGCCAATCAGCTCGGCGCGGTGCTGCTGGGGCCATACGATGCGCAGGGGCTGGCCCTGCTGGCGCCATGGATCGGAACCTACGGCCTTTCCGGACTTGTCATCCTGATTGCCGCATTGCTGCGGCGGCTGGTGCGCACCGGGCTGGCGGCGAGAAGGCAGCAGCGGGCCGCGTTGCTGTTCGGCGGCGTGACCATGGCCGCTGTGCTGACGGCGATCATGGCCATGCCGGCAACCTATCTCGAGCGGCGCGAAGGCGGACGCAATTTCACGCTGGTCCAGCCCGGCATTCCGCAGGATCATGTCAACGATTCGCGCTTCTACGAGGCAAATTTCCGCAAGCTGGCAAGGCAGAGCGTGCCGCGTGTACCGAACACGCAACGCATGGTCCTGTGGCCCGAATCCGGGCTCGCCGACTATCTGCGCGACGGTTATCCCCGATACCTCTACCGCGCGATGAACTACGGCGGCGATCCGGTCCTTGCGCGCGAGCGGATCGGGCGCACGATCGGGCCTTACAGCCTGCTGATGACCGGCGCGGTCGATCTCGTCATTGTCGATGGCGAAGACGTGGCAGCGCGCAATTCGGTGACCGCGCTCGATTCGGACGGCAACCTTCTGGCGAGCTATGCCAAGGCGCACCTCGTCCCCGGCGGCGAATACGTGCCGTTGCGCTGGCTGCTCGAACCGCTCGGGCTATCGCGGCTGGTACCGGGAACGCTTGATTTCTGGCCCGGTCCTGGCCCGCGCACATTCGATTTCGGACCATGGGGCAGGGTCGGTGTGCAGATCTGCTACGAGATCGAGTTTTCGGGAGAGGTCGTCGATCCGCTGGTTCGGCCCGACTATATCTTCAATCCATTCAACGATGGCTGGTACGGCGCCTGGGGTCCGCCACAGCACCTGGCGCAGGCGCGGCTGCGCGCGATCGAAGAGGGTTTGCCGGTGCTGCGCGCCACGACCAGCGGGATCAGCGCGGTGATCGACGCAGACGGGATCGTGCGCGATTCGATCCCGCGCTACCGCGAGGGGCGCATCGACGGGCGCATTCCGCCGCCCAAGGCCGCCACTCCCTTCGCGCGTTACGGAAACCTGCTGCCGCTCGGCCTGGCGTTCGCCCTTCTGGGAGCTTGCGTGGTTGCCTTGCGGCGCAGGCGCAGTTAGAGAGCCTGCACACATAAAGAAATCTTTATATCGTAAAGCCAACTCATCGAAACAGTGGATCGACAATGCGCAGCGAATACCTCTTCACGTCAGAAAGCGTCTCCGAAGGCCACCCCGACAAGGTCTCCGACCAGATTTCCGACGCGGTCGTCGATCTGTTCCTGTCCAAGGATCCCGAAGCGCGCGTCGCCTGCGAGACCATGACGACGACCCAGCTTGTCGTTCTTGCGGGAGAGGTCCGCGGCAAGGGCATGATCGATACCGAGGGCAACTGGGAGCCGGGTGCGCTTGAGGAAATCCAGCAGGTCGTTCGCGAATGCGTGAAGGACATCGGATATGAACAGGAAGGTTTTCACTGGCAGAACCTGAAGTTCTACAACAACCTGCACCCACAGAGCGCCGACATCGCCCAGGGTGTCGATGCAGCGGGCAACAAGGACGAGGGTGCTGGCGATCAGGGCATCATGTTCGGTTACGC
>JAGREJ010000354.1:0-145 GCA_020446595.1 Novosphingobium sp.
AGGCGGTGCAAGCGGTGGAACACGTCCTCGGCAAGGTGGCGGGTCGCTTCCTGTCCGACCCGTTCGAACACGATGTTGCGCAACTGATCGAAAATGACCGCCGTCAGCCGTCCGAGCGCATAGGCGAGCACGAAGGCAAATGTGA
>JAGREJ010000354.1:276-4288 GCA_020446595.1 Novosphingobium sp.
GGCCACAGGTAGGGAAGGAAGCGGGCGACGGTGCGCCAGCCGTCGTGGCGGGCATCGGGATCGTTGACGGCGTTATCGGGTGGCATGGCGGTCTATGTAGGCCTCGCCTGCGAAAACGGAAGCGCGCCCTATAAATTCTTGGGAAGATCGAACAGCACGCGCCGCGAGCCGAAATCGATTGCCACGCGCCTGAACATGCGCATCTCGCGCATGCCGAGAAACAGCGCCGGGCGGTTCTGCAATCCCAGTTCGGCGAACACCGGTGAGTCGGTGAAGGCCATGAACGGATTGCTGATGGCGATGTCGTTCAGGTCCAGCTTGCTTGCCGTGCCGACCTGCGCAATCGCCGAGTGACCGGTTACGCTCGACACCTGCACCGCCCTGAACTGGGAACCACGCTTGCCCAGTGCGGCCTGCAGGGCGCGGTTGCCGACCGAAAGCTCCGCGCCGGTATCGAAAACCAGCGCGACCTTGATGCCGTCGATCCGGGCATTGGTGACGATCAACTGCCCGGATTTGCGACGCGCCCGTACGACGATCTCGTAACCGCGATTGCCGCCAAGTTCATCGGCGTCACCCACTTCGATCCGGCTGCGCTCGAAGTCGATCAGCACAC
Source organism: Novosphingobium sp. (assembly GCA_020446595.1). Lineage (GTDB taxonomy): Bacteria > Pseudomonadota > Alphaproteobacteria > Sphingomonadales > Sphingomonadaceae > Novosphingobium. The sequence continues at coordinate 893 of JAGREJ010000354.1, forward strand.
GCTGATCCTGAAGCGTGTCGGTGCCCAGGATGCCGTCGGCGTCGATGTCGTCCCGCTTGAGCAGCGGAACCTGAACGCGCGAGAGGCGCAGGCGTCCAAGATCGATCGTGCCGACATGCGCGCTGGGCACGCTGGCTGCCTGGACAATGCCCACGATCTGCATGTCCGGTCCGGCTTCGAGGTCGAGCTGCTGGGCCAGACTGTCCGAAAGGACAGTCCGCTGCGCGCCGGTATCGATGATGAACTGGAACGGGCCGGTGCCATCGACGTGGACCGGAACCGTAAGCCTGGCGTGCCGATCCACCCTGGCATCGATGGCTTCGCTGTCCGGTGGTGCAATCTCTTCGCTCGTCGTCTCGACTGTCGACATGCGCGGAATGCGCGTCGGCAGGGCGGTGAGGTCGATCACCGATGTAGCGGCAAGCGCGAGAAGGGTCGCAAGTCCGGGCATCCTTTCCGGGATCATACCTCTGGGCGGGTGGGACTGGCAAGAATGCCGCGTTCGCGTTTGGTTAACGTGAGGATGCTAAGCCGAAATTCATGAATATGGTGGCCGAAACGGCGATCCGGAAACTGCGCGAAATGCGCTATCTGGCAGGGGCGCGGGAGATTCTCGCAACGCCCCCCGTTGTGCCGCGCGACGATGGTGTGATCCTGTTTTCCATGATCGGCACCAAGGTGCTGCTTCCCTATCTGGTTGCCGCCAAGTCGCTCCACTGCCGCCTCGGTATGGGCAGGTTCGCAATCCTCGACGATGGCACCCTGACGGCGAACGACCGTGAAGTGCTTGCGCATCACCTTGGCAACCCTCAGATCTACTCGATCGCCGATGTCGATCCGGCGCCATGCCCCAGCGGAGGTTGCTGGGAGCGGCTGCTGACGCTGCTGGAGCTGCGGCGCGACCATTACGTCATCCAGCTCGATTCGGACACGGTTACGTTCGGGCCGGTGCCCGATGTTGCCGAGGCGATTGCACGGGGCCGCAATTTCACCCTCAAGGGCGAGGCCGTGGCGCGCTGGATGAGCGTCGAGGAATTCGTGGCAACGCCGCCGTTCTACGACTGGCAGGATCCCGAAACCCATGTGCAGGATGTGGCCGAGGCGCTGCTGCCCGAGATTGCTGGCGGCATCGGCGGTCAGCGCCACTATGTGCGCGGCTGTGCGGGTTTTGCCGGTTTTGCACCTGGCGGCCTTGGCCCCGAAGTCGCGAAGGACTTCTGCACCGAAATCGTCGCACGCATCGGCCTGGAGCGTTGGTCGCAGTGGGGCAGCGAACAGGTGATGTCGAATGTCATCGTGTCCAACGAGGGTGAGCCTGTGCTGCTTCCCTATGACCGTTTCCTCAACTTCTGGAACGAGCCGATTTCGTCAGAAGTGGCGTTCGTGCATTTCATTGGCACCTATCGTTACCACGCGGGCGCTTATCTTGAGGCTACGCGGCAGGCGATCGCGGCGCTCTAAACGGCGATCGTAAAAGGCCATCCGGCTTATCGCAGGTCGCAATTCAGCCGCGCTTGCGGCGCACCAGGTCAACCAGCTCGAATATGCGGTCTCGCGCGAAAACCAGCAAGTAGCCTCCGTATGTGAGGCCGCCTGCGGCAACGAGCAACGCCAGACGCACGACTGGAGCGATCTCGTGCGGCAGCAGGGCAGCCAGTGCCGTGACAACCAGATACATTGCTATGCCGGCCATGACCGGCGCGGACACGGCCTCCATCAACTGGCGCGGCTTTGCGCCCAGCACGGGTAGCGCGAGGATCGCGGCGACAACGACCAGCAACGGATAACTTGCGACCCATGCAGCGGCGAGACCGTTCACACCCCAGTGGATGCCCACATAGAACGCGAGCGGCAGCACCATCGCGCCAAGGATCCGCACGATCGTATCGATTCCCGGTCGGCCTGCGGCGCAGACGGCCGGACCGAACAGGACGTGCAAACACATGAACGGCATGGCGAGGCCGAGAATCGCTATGACCGGGACGGTCTCGATCCATTTCTGGCCGAGCACCACCTCGACAACCGGTTCGGACGCCGCCGAGAGTCCGAGGCAGAACGGAATGCCCGCCAGCATGATGAGGCGCACCGACTTGAGGAAGCCGTTGGCCATCGCTTCCTTGTCGTCCTGCACGCGCGAATAGGCCGAGAAGGCCACCTCGTTGATAGGCGGCACGAATTTGGTGACGAACATCTGGGTTAGGAACAGCGCAGTCGTGTAAATGCCGAGCTCATGCGGATCGAACAGGCGACCGCCGATGATGATGTCGGCCTGGGTCTGAAGGAACCAGAAGAACTCGCCCACGGCGACGATGCCGCCATAGCGGGCCAGCGACCATGCACCCTTGAAGTTGAAAGTGGGCCAGACGAAGATCCGCGCCATGATGAGGTTGCCGAAGGCGCGGGCGGTGTATCCCACGATCGGCGCAAGCACGAGCGTCCATACGCCGAGCCCGGCCATGGCGCCGCCCAGCGCGGCGAGCGCGGCGAGGACGCCAGAGCCAAGGTTGACCTGCGCCTGCTTGCGGAAATCCATTTCGCGCGAGAGCACGGTGTAGCCCATCGCCAGAAACGGGTTGGTAAGATAGATCAGCGCCTGCACGCGCAGCATGTCGCCCACCATCGGCTGTCCGTAGTAGTCCGCGACCAGCGGTGCGACGAGCCACTGCGTCGCCGCCAGTGCTCCGTTGAGCGCGAACAGCATGCCGAACAACTGGCGCATCAGGTATGGAGTGACCTCGCGCTTCTGGATGACGGCATTGGCGAGGCCGTAGCCGTTGATGAGCGCGAGCAGCACCAGCAGCACCGAAGTCATGGCATAGAGGCCGTAATCGCTCGGCGAGAGAATGCGGATGACGAGGAATGTCGAGGCCCAGGTGATGAGCTGGCCGACAATCTGCGAGCCCGAGCGCCAGATCACGGCGCTGCGAACCTGGTCTCGCAGGGAAGGTGCCGCCTGATTCGCAGCGGGAGTCGATGCTGTGGCGGGCGTGGTCATCGTTCGAACGCTATATGACCATTGTGTTTACCATCGGGTAAAAGCGCGCAAATCCGGGCCGCGACGGGTGCCTTGAAATATTTTTACAAAAAAGGCGTTGACCGAATCCAACGCCCCCCATATACGCCCTCTCACCGAGGCGGTGCAGCCGGTTTTTCCGGTTCGTTTCGGTCGCCAACAGAAACGGACACCATGTCCCCCGGTATCCAAATCGGGGAGCAATGGTTGTCCGCCTCTTCTGTTCGGTGGCTCTTTGACATTGTTGGTTTTTGATGAAGGGACATGTGGGCGACGGCGCCCGGTCCGGGGAGCTCAAGGCTCCGGGTACCGGTTAACCTTATGCCGATGCCACATCCTCGCGAACCCCACGGTTTGCGTGTGATGATACATGTCCTTCGTAT
>JAGREJ010000355.1 GCA_020446595.1 Novosphingobium sp.
GTGCCGTAGAGCAGGCGATTGAGCGTCACCCGCCTAAGAAAGAAATGCAGGTCATGCTCGTAAGTAACGCCAATACCGCCATGAATCTGCACGCAATCCTGCGCCAGCTCGACCCCCTGCTCGCCGATATAGGCCTTGGCGGAACTCACCGTTTCGGCAGCACGCGCCAGCCCGTCCGCGAGAGCGTCAGCGGCGGAGTCGCAGACCGCGTGGCTCGCTTCGAGCCATGATTTCATGTCCGCAAAGCGATGCTTCAGCGCCTGATACGATGCGAGCGCCCGCCCGAAGGTGTAACGTTCGAAGGCCCAGTCCACGGTCATGTCGAAGGCCGATTCCATTGCCCCGACCGATTCGGCCGCGAGCATCACGCAGGCGTTTTGAACCTGCTTCTCGACTGCGGCCTCGGCCTGTCCGAACGCACCGACAAGCACCGATGCAGGCAAGCGGACGTCGTCGAAGCTGACCGCCCCGAATTTGCGCGACACGTCGATCGCCTTGAGGTTCTTGACCGAAACTCCCTGAGTCGAAGCCGGAACCAGCGCCTGCGTCACGCCGCTTTCGCTGCGTCCGGTGACGAGGAAATATGCGGCCTGACCCGCCGATTCGACCGGCTTGACCTTGCCATTGATGACCAGATCGCCGCCGTCCTGCGCGATGGTGATCGTTGCCTCATCGGGCCTCTGCCAGGGTGCCTGGCCAAGGCAGCACGAGGCAATCGCGCTGCCCATCATCACCGCTGCGAGCGCATCGGCATGGTCGCTTCCAGCGTCCTGCAACGCCCCCGCAACGACATTGCAATCGACGAGCGGACCGGGCGCAGCGTGGCGTCCGAACTCGTAAGCGATGAGGGACAGATCGACCACGCCGCGACCACTGACCGAGCCGCCGCCATTGTCTTCGCTGACCAGTGGCATGATCCAGCCCAGTTCGGCGCCGCCAGTCCAGTAGTCGGGCGAAAATCCCGTCTCGCTGTCCTTGTCCTTGCGCTGCCGGTCGAGCGGAACGTGGTCCGCGAGATAGCGCGCGGTCGTGTCGCGCAGCAGCTGCTGGTCAGAACTTAGCTCATGCCACATCCGGTTGGCCCCTCCGTGAATCCTTCTTGTCGAGTCGTTACTGCATGGCACACGCTTCTTGCAGGCGCCAGCCGGTTAGGTGGTCGCGCTGGCTCGCGAGAGCACGCGCTGCGCCTGTTTGAGATGGGGCGCGTCGATCATCTGCCCGTCGATGGACAACACGCCCGCGTCGGGTGCGGCAGCGAAGGCATCGACGATTTTTTGCGCGTGGGCGACAGTCTCGGGCGAGGGGGTGAAGGCGGCGTTGATGACCGGAACCTGCGCGGGATGGATCGCCATCATCCCAGTGAAGCCGTCTGCTGCAGCCCGCTCGGCATAGCGTTTCAGGGCGTCAAGGTCCTTGAAATCGGGGCTGATCGTCTCGATTGCCTCCACGCCGGCGGCATGGGCGGCGAACAGCGTCATCGAGCGCGCCATTTCGAGCGGCGGGGTGAAGGTGCCGTCGGGCATTCTTGCCTGCGTTGCGCCGATGGCGGAGGGCAGGTCTTCCGCGCCCCAGGTGAGGCCGCAGATGCGCTTGCTGGCCCCGGCATATTCGCCGAGCTTGAACATCGCGAGAGCGGTTTCGGTGACCAGCGGGAAAATCGCGCAATCGGCATCGCCGATCAGGCCTTCCAGCTCGCGGATCGAGGCAAGGCCCTCCGCCTTCGGCAGGCACACGCCGTCGGGCCTGTGCGGCATGACCGCAGCGAGATCGTCCCGCGCCATGTCGCCCTGCAACGGATTGATCCGCACGAACAGTTTCACATCGCTGCGCGGGCGATCGAGAAAGGCGGCGATGGCTTCGCGCGCCATGGTCTTGTGCGCGCCGGAAACTGAATCCTCCAGATCGAGGATCAGCGCGTCCGCGCCCGATCCCAGCGCCTTTTCCATGCGTTCGGGCCGGTCGCCGGGAACGAACAGCATCGAGACCAGTCGCATCATGGTTATGGAAACCTTTCCTTGTATCGCGGGGCGTGCCTTGGCGGCGAATATGCGGCATACAGCCGAAGTTTGCAGTCAGTGCAACGGTCAAGGGGCAGGGATGAAAGCCAGACAGTCCGGCTATGCGATCCAGCGCAAACGTTCGAAGGGCGCGGCGACTGCCGCCGACGAGCGGACGATGGAAACGCGCGGGGCGATCATCGATGCCGCGCGCCACGTGTTGCTGAAGAAGGGCTATGCCGCCACCCGCGTGGAGGACATTATCAAGCAGGCGGGAATCTCACGCCCGACCTTTTACCGCCATTTCAGCGACAAGTTCGAAGTAGCCAAGGCCTGGCACGCGCTGTCGGGCGATGAGACACTGGGTCCATGGGGCGAGCTGGCCGAGGTCGATGTGAATGACATTGCGGCGATCCGTCGCTGGCTTGAGAAGCTGCTTGAAACCTTCGCGGCGCGGCGCGACGAGATGGTCGTCTGGTCGGAGATGAGCGCGATCGAACCCGATTATCTGATGCGGGTGCCGCGCCAGTTTCCCGCGCTGATCGCCGTGCTTGGCGAGAGCATTCCGGCCTTCGCAAGGGCGGACGCTGAGGCGCCCAAAAACGGGGGCGATCCCGGTCCAGTCTGGGTCGAGGCGTTTCTGTTGCTCGAACACCTGACCTACTATTGCACCTGGCTGGCGCTGGGAAAGCACGTGATCTCTAAGGACCAGTCGGTCGATTACTTCTGCGAACGGCTGCACCGGTTCATCGGGCGATACAGCAGCTAGGCAGCTTCCACACGGACCGGGAAGCCATCGACGTGGACATTGCCGGAAACCTGTTCCCAGTCTTCGGGCCGCGACGAGACGATGCGGTTGATGTTGGCCCCAGGCACGGCATTGGCCCGCTTCCAGCCTCCGGTATGGCCGAAGCCATGCGGATAGCAGACCGAGCCGGGCACCACGTCGTCTGTGACTTCGAGCAGCAGGTCAAGCGAACCGGTATCGGTGCTCACGCGCACGTTCTGGCCATCGTCAAGGCTCCGGGCCTTTGCATCGTCGGGGTGCATCAGCAGTGTCGGCACTTCGTTTCGCACCAGTCGTTCGACATTGTGCATCCATGAATTGAGCGAGCCGAGCTTGCGCCGTCCGAACATGAGCAGTGGCCGATCGGCATCCTGTGCCGGTTCGGCGAGCAGGCGCGCGATCTCGCCCTGGGTCACGTCATGCCATAGCTGCGCCTTCCCGTCCTCGGTCCAGACGCGCGACCAGCTTTCGCTCGCATCGAAGCGATCCATGGTGCGGACGCCGGATGGATGATCGCGGCGCAGCTTCTCGATTGTAAGCCCCTCGGGCTTCTCGCCGAACTGGTCGCCGAACGGCCCGATGCGGAACATCTTGTCGGCGACGTCCATTAATTGCGGCGCTTCGTTTGCGCGCGCGTCCGGATCGGCGAACAGCGCGGGCAGACCCATGCGGGAGAGCAGATCGTTGTAGATGTCGAACTCGTGGCGCGACTCGCCCTGCGGTTCGATGACGGCGGGGCTGAACTGCATCCAGGGGCGCGGCGCGCTGCGCACCCAGTAGTCGGTCAGGTCTTCGCGTTCGAGGAAGGTCGGCGTCGGCAGGATATAGTGCGCGTGGCGGGTGGTCTCGTTGACGTAGAAATCCATGCCGACATGCAGTTCCAGCTCCTCCAGTGCTTCGGCCAGCGTGTCGCCATCGGGATAGGCGTGGACCGGATTGCCCGAATCGACGATCAGGGCGCGTACTTGCCCTTCGCCCGGCGTGGTGATCTCCGCCGCGAGCGATCCGCCGGGCATCGAGCCGAGCACCAGCGGCAGGTCTCCGATGCGCGAACGCGCCGATCCATAACGGGCATGCATGGGCGGGCCGGGTTGGCCCATGGGCGAAAGTCCGGTGATCCAGCCGCCCGGAATGCCGAACTTGCCCGCAATGACGTTGAGGCTCTCAATCAGCAGATTGGTGAGCGTGCCGAAGCGGCCCCGGTTGGTGCCGACCCGGCTGTAACAGGCGCCGGACTCCGCCGTAACCAGACGCTCTGCCAGTGAGCGGATCGTTGCGGCGCGAATACCGCAGCGGCTTTCCGCAAGCTCTGGCGTGATCGGTTTCACGGCGTCGCGCAGTTCCTCCCAGCCGTTTGTGCGTTGTTCCAGCACTTCGCGTGCTTCAAGGCCCTGGGCGAACACGTGGCTTATCATCGCCGCGACCAGCCAGGCATCGCTGTCGGGAAGGACGGGCACGTGCTCATATCGCCGCGCGGTTTCGGTGCGGCGCGGATCGATCACCACTACGCCGCCCTTCGCGTGGATCGCGTCCAGTTTCTCCCGCGCGCGCGGCTCGGCAATGATCGACATGTGTGACACCAGCGGATTGGCGCCGATCATGATGAGGAAATCGCTCTCCTCGATGTCGGGAAAGGTCCAGTCGGTGCCGCTGCCGAAGGTCAGTTCCTGCGCGATGTTCTTGGCGCCGGTGTCGATCTGCACCGCGCTGATATTCTTGCTGCCGCCCAGCGCGCGAAGGAACAGCGCGCCATAGGTCGCGTGCATGGTTGCAAAGCTTGCCGGGTTGCCTTTGTAGGAGGCGATGGCTTCGCCGCCGTGCTTG
>JAGREJ010000356.1:0-558 GCA_020446595.1 Novosphingobium sp.
GTCGCCATGTTCGGGGCGCGCCAACTGGTTGTTGGCCCCGCCCGCGACAACAGGCGCACGCAGCCGTGTGATGCTGTCGTCATCGAGAATCGCGCCAAGCGCGCAGGGGCTGAACACGTCGCAGTCGACCTGCATGATCGCATCGGCGGGCACGGACTCGCCCCCCAGCTCATCGGCCAGTCGCCCCGCACGCGCCTCGTCGATGTCGGCCAGGGTCAGCCGCGCGCCCTCTGCGGCAAGATGACGCGCGAGGCCGCCGCCGACGCTGCCCGTTCCCTGAATGGCGACATGGACGCCTGCCACGCTGCCCTTGCCCAGCGCGGTGCGCACGGCCTCCTTGACGCCGAGAAACACCCCGCGCGAGGTATGCGGCCCCGGATCGCCGCCCCTGTCTCCGGCACCCTCGGCGGGCAGGCCGGTGACATAGCTGGTGCGCTTGGCGATCGCGGCCATGTCGGCCTCGCTCATGCCGACATCTTCCGCCGTGACATAGGCCCCGCCCAGCGCCTCGATCGCATCGCCGAATGCCGCCATCATTTCCGGCGACTTGTCGCGCGC
>JAGREJ010000356.1:655-1632 GCA_020446595.1 Novosphingobium sp.
GGATCGGGATAGTGCCAGAACCGGGTGCCGCCAGCACCGGGGCCGAGATGGCTGGAGTGGACGGCGATGATCGCGGTCAGCCCGCTCGCCCGGTCATGGACCAGTTCCACACGCTCATGCTCGTCGAAATCGGGACTTTGCCAGAAAGCGGTCACGCGCGTCATCCTGTGTAGCGAAGGCAAGCGCGAGAAACGGGAAAATGGGGCGACCGATGGGATCCGAACCCACGACCTCCGGTACCACAAACCGGCGCTCTAACCAACTGAGCTACGATCGCCACATTGTCAGCGCGTGCGCAAGGGGCGCTGTTAGGCAGTGCTCCTGTGTCCTGCAAGCAGGGATTGACGCGGCTGCGCGCTCTTGCACAGCCGGGGCCTCTTGCAAAGCGGAAATTTCGTGACGGCGCGGCCCGCGCAATTTTCTTTCGCTTGTCCAGGCGCTATGGCGGCGGCGTGAAACCACCGGGCGAATCCTCTCCGGCGTTGCTGATGGCGCGGCCCAGGATGCAGCGGGTGCCCTCGCCAAGGCTCGAACTGTTCATCCTGCGCGACTTTCTCGACCAGGCCGAATGCGATGCGCTGATCGAGCGCATCGAGGCGGAGCGCCGTACCTCGACACTCGCCAACTTCAACGGCGACGAGGACTTTCGCACGAGCGAAACCTGTGATCTGTTCCCCAACGACCCGTTCGTCACCGCGATCTACGCCAAGCTCGACGAGGTGTCGGGTATCGATCCGGCCCACGGCGAAATCCTGCAAGGCCAACGCTACGAGACCGGGCAGGAATTCAAGCTCCACAGCGACTGCTTCGAGCCGAGCAGCGCCGACTACGAGGAATTCTGCGCGGTTTCCGGCCAGCGCACCTGGACTTTCATGGTCTACCTCAACAAAGTGGAAGCCGGTGGCGCGACGCGCTTCAAGGAGATCGGCAAGACCGTCCGGCCCGAGCGCGGCAAACTGCTGGGATGGAACAACCGG
>JAGREJ010000356.1:1758-6374 GCA_020446595.1 Novosphingobium sp.
ATCACCGCACAGGCGACGCGCGGTCCCGCTGCACCGGATGGCTGGCTGGCGTAGTCGTCGGCCCCGCTGTGGATTACGAGCGCCGAACCATCGGCATCCATCAGCGCACCTTCGCCCGATTCACCAAGCGTCACCGCACTGTTGAGCACCTGTGCGTGGAATTTGCCGTCCGATCCGACGAACTGGTTAGGCATGTCCCCGGCATGCGGGCCGCCGGAATGGCGATAGCCGTGCGCAGTGCCACCCGGAGCGAAATGCCCGCCGGCCGAGGCAAAGCCGCCGCTGGCATCGCACAGACCCTTCTCGTGCACATGGAAGGCATGTTCACCCTCGCCGATCCCGCTTGCCGAGACAGTGATGAGGACCCCCGCCGGGGTCTGTTCCAGGCTGGCCTTGCCAAGCGTTTCGCCTCCCGCGCCGATCAGCGCGACATTCATGCGAGCCACTTCGGCCGCGGCATCATCCGCCTGCGCGCTCGCCGGAAGAGCGATCAAAGATGCAAGCATCCCCAAGGAAAAGACGGTCGAAATCCTCATCTAAAGTTCTCCTTGTTCGAGTCTCGGCGACACCGATGATGGACTGCAAGTGAATATGGATGAAGCCGGTCGGCTCATACCACACCCCGGCGCGAACCGGCATGCCGTGGCTGCGCATCTTATGGTAAAATTCGCGCTAACCCAGCCCGCTAAGCATTCGCCCTTACCAGCATTTTACCTCTGAAAGGCCAGTAGTTGATAGATAGTTCCATTCGGGCAAGGAAAAACCCATGACCGTCAAGCTGGCGCGCCTTGATAACATTCCCGAAGTCGATGAGTCCAAAGCGGGGGCAAATCGCCGACGCGAGCGGCGTTTCGCAACGTGGTTCGATGCGCACATCGAGAACGCGAGGGGCGAGCGGGCCAAGGTTCTGCTCGCGGAGGTTTCACTGCACGGCTGCCGCATCCAGACGCAGGAGCCCTGGCTCAGGGTTGGCGGCTTCGTCTCGATCCATATCGATGAAGGCGAGAAATTGCAGGCCATTGTGCGCTGGCATCGCGATGGCGCGGCGGGCATGGAATTCCTGCGCGCGATCCCGCCTCAATGCACCGAATGGCACGATCTCATGGATGCGCCGTTCTGAACCTTATGGCATGCTGACAACGCAAAAGGCGGCCCTGCGAGGCCGCCTTTGTCATTTCCAGCAATGCCGAAATTACTTCTTGAGCGTAAGTCCGCCGAAACGCTTGTTGAACTGGGCGACACGGCCGCCTTCGCTCACGCGCTGATTGCCGCCGGTCCAGGCCGGATGCGAGGTCGGATCGACTTCGAGCACCAGCGTATCGCCTTCGCTGCCCCAGGTGGAGCGCGTCTGGAATGTGCTGCCGTCGGTCATCTGGACGGTAATCATGTGATAATCGGGGTGGGTATCGGCCTTCATGTCGTATCTCTCTGTATGACCGGTTCCGACCGGCCTGTCGTTACGAAGCGGCGCGCATAGCGGCAGCATCGCGGTTTGTCCAGTATGTGCGGGACGATCAGCCGTCCGCGATCATCGCGGTGAACTGCACCTCGCAGGTCGTCTCGCCATTGACGGAGGCGCGGCCCGCGACCTTGCAGACTCGGGCGCGCTGCTGAATGAAGCTGGCTTCAAGGTCGAGCAGCACGCCCGGCGTCACCGGCTTGCGGAACTTGGCCTCGCTGATCGCCATGAAATAGACGAGTTTGCCGGTCCCGGCCAATTCCAGCGTCTCGACCGCCAGGATGCCCGCCGCCTGTGCCAGCGCCTCGATCTGAAGCACGCCGGGCATGATCGGAGCGCCGGGGAAATGGCCCTGAAAGAACGGCTCGTTGAAACTCACCGCCTTGATCGCGTGGATGCGCTCGCCAAGTTCGAGCGAAACCACCCGGTCGACCAGCAGCATCGGATAGCGATGGGGCAGCGCGGCGAGGATTTTCGCCACGTCGTAGACGAATCCGGTCTCGCCCTCTGTGCTGCCCTCGCTCATCGCCGTTCCCCGCGGATCAACGACCGCTGGGCTGCGTGGTCGTCGTCGCGGCGGCAGCGGGCTGCTGAGCGGCAGCAGCGGCCTGCTGGGCACGGGCCTCACGCAGCTCGCGCGGCTCCCAGCCCTGCGGCGGAACAAGCTGAGCCGCCGGGATCAGCGTGTTCAGTTCGTTCAGAATATCCTGATTGAGGTTGTAGGCGTTGTTATTGACCGCAAGCACCGCGTCAGGGCCGATCAGCAGGCTGATCTTCTTCTTGGACATGGCGTTCTTGATCGCCTGATCCAGCTTGTCCTGAATCTGCTCGTTCACATAGGCACGCGACATCGCGACCGGAGCGACGATGGTCTGCAATTCCTGCTGACCCTGCTGCTGGATCTGCTGGATATTCGCGGCCTGCTGCGCCAGCGCCTGCTGGTTGGGATTGGCGGCGGTGCGATCCTTCTCGAACTTTTCCGCAAGCGGCTTGAGCTGTGCCTCAAGCTGGCTGCGGCGCTGCTCCGCCCGGTCGATCTGCGGCTTGTAAGTGACCTTGCGTTGATCTTCCGCGGTCTTGTACGCGCTGGAATTGACGATCACCGCGTCGAGATTGGCAATGGCCAGACCCTGAACGAGCGTGCCGCCGGACTGCGCCAGAGCGGGCTGTGCGCCAGCGGCACCGATCATCAGTGCGGCGGCGGCGACGGACTTGAGAAGAATATTCATCAGAACTGTGTTCCTACGTTGAAGGTGAAGGATTTGGTGTCATCCCCCTCGCGCTTGAGGAGGACCTTCGAAAAGTCGATCCGGAAAGGACCGAACGGCGAATTCCAGTTGACGCCAATGCCGATGGAGACGCGCGGCTTCCAGGTGTCGCCCAGGAAGACTTCCCTGAACGCGAAGTTGTTGCCGATAGCCGTGTTCTTTCCTGCAATGATGCCGGTCGGAAGGCAGGCAAGCGAATTGGGATTGTCCGGGCTGGTTACGGTCGAACTGGCCGACACGGTGCAGACGTCGTTGACCAGCGATGCGGCATCGATCTGCGTGTAGAGAGCGTTGCCGTCGGCGTCGCGTGTCGGCAGAAACTGGCCTTCGGGCCCGGTATCGAGCGTCTGCGGATTGCGGATACCCCAGACCGAGCCGGCATCGATGAACACCGAGGGCCGCAGTCCCATTTCGCGCGCGCCCGAGCCGAGCGGAATTTCGAGCTCGGCACGCGCAAGGTAGTAATACTTGCCGCCCAGCGCGTCATCGGTGGACTGGTTGCGCTGCTCCGATATGGAATCGAGAATGCCGTCCTCGTCGGTGTCGATATAGGGATAGCGGATCACGCGCGGACCGACACCGCGAATATCGAAACCGCGAATCTGGGGTTCGCCGAGATAGAACCGGTCGGTGAGCCGCACGTCGTCGATTCCGGTTAAGGGGTCGCCGCTGTTGTCGAACGACTTGATGAGGCCGCCCTCGCCCTGGACCGAGAAGACGAAGCCGCTGCCGAGCGGCCAGTAATTCGCACCGTTGGCGCGTATCCGGCCATATTTCACCGAGCCGCCGAGCCCCGCGTAGTCGGCGCTGATCGATGCGAGCAGGCCCCTTGTGGGACGGATCCGGTTGTCGAGCCGATCGTAGATCAGCGAAAGCCCAAAGATCGAACTGGTGCGCTTGCCGATCGCCTCGCACAGGTAGCGTCCCGCAAGGATCGGCTCGCAGGTTTCCACGCCGTCGCCATCGAAATCGAAGAAGAACTGGTTCCTGTCGAGCGTGATGTCGTCGTAGTTCAGCGTGTAGCGCGCCACTGCGGTCAGATATTCGGTGACCGGCAGGCCCGCGCGCAACTGGAAGCCGGTGGTGGCTTGCTGGTAGGTGCGGTCGCGGTCGCTCGTGAGGAACCGGAAGCTGCGATAGTCGCGCCGGTAGATGTCGAAGCCGACCGAGACGTTCTTGTCGAACAGGTAGGGTTCGGTGAAGCTGGCTTCCACGCTCTTGGTGTAGCGCGAATAGCTGCCCGACAGACCGATGGTCTGGCCGCGTCCGCGGAAGTTGCGCTGACGCACCGATGCCTGGAAAATGAAGCTCTCGATGGAGGAGAAGCCGGCGGAAAGCTGGAGTTCGCCGGTCGGCTTTTCCTCGATGTTGGCTTCCAGCTTGATCCGGTCGGGCGCGGAACCGGGCTTCTGCTCGATCTCGAATTTTTCCTGGAAATAGCCCAGCGACTTGATCCGGTTGGTCGAACGCTTGACCTGGATCGAGTTGAAAGCGTCACCTTCGCCGATGCGGAATTCGCGGCGGATAACCTTGTCCTGCGTCAGCGTGTTACCGTTGATGTCGATCGATTCGACATAGACGCGCGGCGCCTCGTTGATGACGAAGGTGATCCCCATCGTCAGATCGTCCTTGCTGCGATCGTAGCGCGGTCGCACGTCGGCAAAGGCATAGCCGAAAGTTCCGGCCGTCTCGTTGAGGCCTTCGATCGTGTCCTCGACCTGCTTGGCGTTATACCAGTCGCCCTTCTTCATCGGCAGGTTCTGCGCGAGTTTTTCGCCGTCGAAATCACGCAGCTGGCTGTCCACGGTAACGTCGCCGAACCGGTAGCGATCGCCTTCCTCGACGACATAGGTGATGATGAAATCGCGCTTGTCCGGCGTAAGCTCGGC
>JAGREJ010000357.1 GCA_020446595.1 Novosphingobium sp.
CCGCCCATGTTGACCATCAACCGGTAGCCCGGTCCATCCAGTTCAAGCTGGCGCGTGACATTGCCGACCGCACGCATGAACGCGGCGATCTCACCATCGCCCGCCTTGGCGGTGAAATCGTCCCAGCTCACGTATGACCCTTTGGGGATCACCAGAACGTGAACGGGCGCCTGCGGGCGGATGTCGTGAAAGGCCAGTGCGACATCGTCCTCATAGACCTTGTTGCACGGCAATTCACCGCGCAGGATCTTCGCGAAGATGTTCTGATCGTCATAGGGTTCGCGGGGGTCGATGGGCATGGTCCGTCCTCAGGTTTTACGGGCGGCTTTCTCGGCCAGACCCGAAGTGCCTTCGCGCCGCTCCAGTTCGGCCAGCACATCGGCAAGAGCGATGCCCTTGTGGCCGAGCAGTACGAGCAGGTGAAACAGCACGTCCGCCGCCTCGCCGATCAGCGCCGCTTCGTCTTCTGCCAGAGCGGCGATGACCGCCTCGGTCGCCTCCTCGCCCAGCTTCTGGGCGATCTTGGCCGTGCCTTTGGCGTTGAGCTTGGCGACGTAACTGGAATCGGGATCGGCGCCGCTGCGGGCGGCGATGGTGGCTTCAAGTCGTTCGAGCGTTCCGGGCTGATCCATTGTGCGTCCGCCATGCGGCGAGACGCGGGCGTGGTCAATCCTTTGGCGGGCGTTTGGCGGCCCAGCGGCGTCCAAGAAGAACGCCTGCAGCCGCAAGCGACAGCAGCGCCAGCATATCGGGTTCGGGAACTTCGGCCTGCTTCGCGTTGGCAAAAGCGGGACCAACGGACAACAGGAAGACTATGGCTCCCGCCAGCCCGATCTTGATGGAACGCATGAGTGATCGACCCTTGAGCATATTCTTCAAAGGTTAAAGCAAGCTGCGTGCCACTATCCCGATTATCCGCAATAGTCCGGGAGACGATGGTAAACGCGATCCCGGCCAACCGATGAGATGTAAGGAAACCCGACAGTTTCCCCGTCAGCTTCGTGCCGGAAGCCCCGCAGCGCGCAGGGCGGCGTGGGCCTCGGCGATCGAATGGGTGCCGAAGTGGAAGATCGAGGCGGCCAGCACCGCGCTGGCATGTCCCTTGGTCACGCCCTCCACAAGATGGTCGAGCGTGCCCACTCCGCCCGACGCCACCACCGGCACAGAAACCGCATCGGCAATCGCGCGCGTAAGGTCCAGGTCATATCCGGCCTGCGTCCCGTCCCCGTCCATCGAGGTTACGAGTAGCTCACCCGCACCCAGCCTGGCGAGCTTCACAGCATGTTCCACGGCATCGATGCCGGTTTCCTTGCGTCCGCCGTGAGTGAATATCTCCCACCGCCCGTCGCCAACACGCCGTGCATCGATCGAGGCGACGATGCACTGGCTGCCCATCCGGTCGGCGATGTCGGCCACGACGTCGGGCCGCGACACGGCGGCGGAATTGACCGCGACCTTGTCCGCGCCCGCCAGCAACAGCGCCCGCGCATCCTCCACCGTGCGCACCCCGCCGCCGACGGTCAGCGGCATGAAACACACCTCGGCGGTGCGCGTAACGATGTCGAGCAGGGTGCCGCGCGCTTCGTGGCTGGCAGTAATGTCGAGAAAGCACAGCTCGTCCGCGCCCGCGAGGTCATAGGCGCGCGCCTGTTCGACCGGATCGCCCGCGTCCTTGAGATCCACAAAGTTGACGCCCTTGACCACGCGGCCATTGGCGACATCGAGGCACGGAATGACGCGCACACGGACGGTCATGCCGCCTTCCCCGCCATCTGGATCGCCGCGGCAAGATCCAACCGCCCATCGTAAAGCGCGCGACCGGTGATGACTCCTTCGATGCCATCCTCGGCATGGACTGCCAGCATGCGAATATCGTCGAGCCCCTTGACGCCTCCCGAAGCAATCACCGGCAAGTCGGTCTGTCGCGCCAGTTCGACGGTGGCATCGACATTGCAGCCCTTGAGCATACCGTCACGGCCTATGTCGGTGAACAGCAAGGAGGCGACGCCCGCATCCTCGAAACGGCGAGCCAGATCGATCACCGGCACGTCGGATACTTCGGCCCAGCCCTCGGTGGCGACCATGCCGTCGCGCGCATCGACCGCGACAACGATGCCGCCCGGCCACTCCTTCGCCATGTCCTTGACGAATTGCGGGTCTTTCAAGGCAGCGGTGCCCATGACCACGCGAGATACGCCCAGCTCGAACCAGCCGGACACGGCCTTGGCGTCGCGGATGCCACCACCAAGCTGCACGTGGCCGGGAAACACTTCGAGAATACCTTCGACCGCCTCGCGGTTCTGCGCTGAACCCGCGAAAGAGCCATCGAGATCGACGACATGCAGGAACTGCGCCCCGGCTTCCGCGAACATCATGGCCTGCGCGGCGGGATCGTCCCCATAGACAGTGGCGCGGGCCATATCGCCCTCGGCCAGCCGCACAACCTGCCCCTCCTTGAGGTCAATGGCGGGAAAGACGATCATGCGCCCGCTCCTGTGACCTTGTTCCTGCGCAGGAACAGGCAGTCGGCCTGGCTGGGAACACTTCCCGCCCCATGATCGACATTGTAGACTGCGGCCAAATCGAATCCCTGCGCGTCGAGCCAGACCACCAGGTCGGAGGCGAGCGGCTGTCCTGCGTAAAGCGGAAGAAAGCTCGCTTCGAGATAGACCGCTGCAATCCGCTCCAGCGTTGCCGTCGAACCCTTGAGCACTTCCAATTCGAAACCTTGCACGTCCATCTTCAGCAATGTGCGTCCGTTCGTCATTTCGGGCGTAGCGACTGCATCGAGCGTATCGACCCGGATCATCTCCTTCCCGACGACGGTGATGCCGGGATAGGTTTCGAGCTGAAGGTCTGTGAAGTCGAGAATCGACGAGGAGACAAGATTGCTCGCCACATTGATCTCGAACTGCGCCGCTTCGGCTCCGAGGCCGTAATCGAACACGGTGAGACGCGGATAGTGAGGCAACAGAGCGCGCAGTCGGCTGACGCAAGCGGTGAGCGGCTCGAAGCAGAATATGGGCGCGCCAGGATTCGCGCAATGCGCGGTCACGGCGAACTGGCCTATGTTGGCGCCGACGTCGATCACCGTGTCGAAACGCTGCGATGCGAACATCTCTTCATGCTCGATTGCGGGGTATGTTTGCCTGCGCATGGCAGCACGATATTCTGGCCTGGCGACGATGTAAGCCAGCTTGCGCGCCCTGCGGAGCTTCTGACGAATTGCATATCCGAGGCTCACGGGTTCCACTCCAGAAACCGCGACAAGAATTCCAGACCGAATTTCTGGCTCTTTTCCGGGTGAAACTGAACACCGATGATCGTATCGCGCGCCACTGCCGCGACCAGCCCGCCGCCGTGATCGGTCATCGCTGCGACGTGATGCCCGTCATCGGGCGCGAACTGATAGGAGTGCAGGAAATAGGCTTCGCCGCCCTCGATCAGTTCGGCCCCGTCATGGTGGCGGGTCGGCATCACGTCGTTCCAGCCCATGTGCGGCACCTTGATCGCCGGATCGGTGCGCTCGATCAATTCCACATCGCCGGCAATCCAGCCGAGGCCCGGCGTTTCACCATGCTCCAGCCCGCGCGTCGCCAGCAATTGCATGCCCACGCAAATGCCAAGGAACGGCGCGCCGCCGACGTGAACGCGCTCTTCCATCGCCTCGATCATTTGCGGGATCGCACGCAAGCCTTTCGCACAGGCGGCAAAGCTGCCGACACCGGGCAGCACGATGCGATCGGCGGCACGCACCACGGAGGGATCGGCAGTCACCGTCACGCGCGGCGCGCCAGCCGCTCGCAGCGCGCTTTCGACCGAGTGAAGGTTGCCCGCGCCATAGTCGATCAGGGCAAGAACCTGCGCCACGCAAC
>JAGREJ010000358.1 GCA_020446595.1 Novosphingobium sp.
CGCCCTCGGCCTGGGCGACGCAGCCCGCAACCGCGATCAGCGGACTCGTGCCGTCCTCGCGGTCCCAATCCTTCACGATCCTGCCGATGTCGGAATAGACCTTCTCCGCCGCCTTCTCGCGGATGTGGCAGGTGTTGAGCACCACAAGGTCCGCTTCCTCGCCTTCCGGGGCAGGCGCGATGCCTTGCGCGCCAAGCAGTTCGGCCATGCGCTCGCCGTCATAGACGTTCATCTGGCAGCCGAAGCTCTTGACCCGATAGGTGCGGGGCGGGGCAATCTTGCTCATGGCGCGCGCCGATAGCGGAAATGCGCGAGGTTTGACAGGCCCCGCGTCAGAAGTCGGCCACGAGCGACATGAAGGCAGTGCGCTTGCGGGAGTAGGTAAAGCCGCCGTTGCTGGACACCTGCCAGCCATAGGCGTTGAACAGATTGGTGATCTGCGGGCGCAGTACCATCTTCACTCCGCCCAGTTCGAAACGCTGGCGCGCGCCGATATTGACGGTGCTGTAACCCGGCGCCTCGAGCGTGTTGGATGGATTGGCGGTACGCCCCGAAAAGTTCTCGAAAGCCATGTCGATTGACAGGGAACCATCGCCGCCCCCGCTTCGCCAGTCGAGATTGGCGACCATGTGCCGCTTCACTTGCCCGACCGGTCGCTGGCCGATCAGCCCGCTGGCGACAGCTTCGCCGGAAATCTTCGGGTCGAGCAGCAGCACGCCGCCAACCAGATTGAGTCCGGGCAGGATCTTGCCGGTCAGCGAAATCTCGACGCCCTTGTTGGTGACCGTTCCCAACTGACGGTAAAAGCGGTCCCGGTCCAGATTGAAATAGGGCTTGGAAATCTCGAACACACCCGCAAGCAACGTCAGCGAGGGCGTGACTGCATAGCGCAGGCCCAATTCCTTCTGCCTTGTGCGGATCGCAGGCGGCGCTTCGGCATTGTTGATGGCGTTCTCCGGCGCGATTGCCGCGTCCTCCACGCCGCGCGACATGCCGCCGTAGACGGACAGGCCGCGCGTCAGGTTGACCGAAACCGACACGTTCCAGAGCAGGGACTTGTCTCGGGTCACGGCCTCGACACGGTCGTGATTGGCGAACTCGACCCGCTTCTCGTAGTCATTTTTGGAAATTGAGGCGTCAAGACTGCCACGTCCGCGCCAGATCGCGCTATAGGACAGGCCAGGCACCAGCTGGCGCACATGATCGAGGTTCTTCGGAAGGGTCGTGTAAGCCGGACGTTCCCAGCCCTCGTTCGTAAAGACATTGCCCGGCCCCGGCCCGAGCAGCAGCCGGGCGCTGCCGCCGAAGCGCCGGTCGCGCTTCCTGCCGCGCAGACTGGCAATGAGGCGATGGGCGAAAGCGCCCGCCGTCCATTCGCGAGTCAGCCGGACCTCGCCCGAGAGCGAGGCGTCGTGGTTGCCGTCGGAAGCGATCACCAGCCGGTCGGCCACCTGGCCATCCGCGGTCACGCCGAGCAGGAAATCGCCATAGGCGTGATCGATGGAGTCGCTCGAACGATAGAGGCCTGCATCGAGCCGCAGACTGTTCGAAAGTCTGACATGGGCGGAGCCGCCGTTGACCACTGTCTTGTCGTCAAATTCGGTCCAGTCGAGGCCGAGGAACTTACCACGCGGAACACGGGCAGGAAGCTGGTTGCCAGCGGGAAGATAGGTCGCCCGCGCCTCGCGATCGAGCGTGTAGAAGGTGGCGTTGAAGACCCGAAGATCGATGTCCTCGGTCGGTCGGAATCGAAGCATGGGCGAATAGGAGGCGAAGACCTGGTCGCCACCCTCTGGCCGCGCAGTTACATTGCGGAAGAATACGCTGCCCATGAACGAGAGCTTTTCATCCACCACCGGCACCTTGAAGTCGATCAGCATGGCCGGTCCGTTGACCAGTGGATTGCCGGTATCCTGCTCGATACTGAGCGTGGCCTCGTCGCCCGGCACCCACAGTTCGTAGTCGATGACGCCGGTCGGCGCGGGGAACGCGTAGCGTAGCGCGGCGGTGCCGACTCGCACGCTCTGCGACTTGACGATGCGGCCGGGCAGGAAATTGACGACGTCGTAATAGAGGCCGTCGATGCGCACATTGCCCGCCTCGGTCGGGTTGAAGCCTCGCACGTCGCTTGTGGAATAGAGCCCGCTGCGCTCCGCGCCGACCGAGCGACCGAAGGCATCGTCCGATTCGGTCGCGACGTTCTGCTCGGTCTGCTGGGCATGGGCGGGATGGGCGAGCGCGAGCGCCAGAGCGGTGCAGAACCATGCGATTGCGGGAGGCGGCCGGCTCGGCCTGGAACGGGGCATGGCGGGTCGATAGCTCAGCCAGCTTAGGATTTAAAGAGTGTCCCCTTTTGCTTCCATTGCGGTCGAGGAATCGGAAATTGTTCCAATCGGCGCGCAAAGGCGTTACCCGCCCGCCCATGTCGCAAATCCAAACGATCCACGCCGCGTTCGCCGCGAAAGTCGATGCTGTTCTCTCCGCACTGGAAGCCGAGGGCGTGCTGCCTGCGGGTATCAGCCGCGCCAACGTGGCGGTGGAACCGCCGCGCGATCCTTCGCATGGCGACCTTGCCACAAACGCGGCGATGGTGCTCGCCAAGCCGGCGGGCATGAACCCGCGCGCGCTGGCGGAGAAGATCGTCGAGAAGCTCGCTGCCGATGCGCTGGTGACGAGCGCGGAGATCGCGGGGCCGGGTTTTATCAACCTGCGGGTGGCGGACGAGGCATGGCTCGCCGAACTGCGCGCCATCGAGACGCTTGGTGCGGACTATGGCAAGTCGACCATGGGCGCGGGCAAGACGGTCAATGTCGAATATGTCTCGGCCAATCCCACCGGGCCGATGCACATGGGCCATTGCCGGGGCGCGGTGGTCGGCGATGCATTGGCGAGCCTTCTGGAATTTTCCGGGCACAAGGTGATCCGCGAATATTACGTCAACGATGCGGGCGGGCAGGTCGATGTGCTCGCACGCTCTGCGCACCTGCGCTACCGCGAGGCGCTGGGCGAAGACATTGGCGAGATTCCGGAGGGTCTCTATCCGGGCGATTACCTGATCCCGGTGGGCAAGGCCCTGGCCGAGGAATTCGGCGACAAA
>JAGREJ010000050.1:0-3829 GCA_020446595.1 Novosphingobium sp.
GACGAGAACACGACCATTTCGGGATAGTCGCGGATCAGGTCGAGCGTGTTCCAGTCGCCAAGGCCGGGGAGCGGCGTCAGCCGGACGTGGCGGCGCAGGTAGTCCGCGCCGCTCATCGGATGCGGCCAGTCGCCCCACGGCCCGCGCTTGGCGCTGAACACTTCGGTCTGGCGGATGAGATTAGGCAGCCAGCCGGCCCAGATTTCCGAGAGCAGGATCGTCAGTTTCGGATGCCGGATGAAGGCGCCGCCATAGAGCATGGCATTGAGGAACTGTTCGGCGCTGTGGTGGCGCTGGGTATTGGCCATGCGCAGGAACGGTCCGATGCTGTCAGGATCGTCGAAATTCCAGCCAAGATTGGCCCAGTCGCCGAACACGCCGGGCACATTGCCGACGTGAATGTTGACGACCATGCCGAGATCGACCGCCGCCGCCCAGACGCGGTCGAAATGGGGGTGGCCGAGCGACAACCCGCCAACCGGCTCGGTGCGGATCGAAAAGGCGCGGCTGCCGTGGCTGCGCATACGCGTCATCTCGGCAATCGCGCCGTCGAGGTCGGCGAGATCGACCACTGCAATCGGGCTGCACCGCTGCGTGTAACCGTCGAGCGTTTCGACCAGCACATCGTTGGCGGCGCGCACGAAACCGGCGCGCTTCGCCTCGTCGCGGATCAGCGGGAAGGTCGAGCCATAGCCGCCCGGATTGACCAGTGCGAATTCGATGCCGATCCTGTCCATCCATTCGATGCGGTCGGCCGGCTTGCCGGTCTGTTGCAGGCGCTTCCAGTGATCGGGAATATCCTGCCCGGCAGGCAGGCCGAACAGCAGCGCAGGATCAGGCCGCAGATTCTCGGGCAGCGCCTCGATCAGGTCGCCCGCGAAGAACCACGCAAGCAGGTCCTGCGTGCGCGGCAGATCGTCCGCGAACTTCGCAAGCGGCCCCTTCGAGGGTTCGAACTCCCAGGCGAAAGTCCAGTGGCTGTCGACATCGATCACACGGCCCATCTTGCTCTCCCATTCCCGATTTTCGGGGAAGGATACGCCTTGCGGGCCATCGCGTCCATTGCGCCGATGTCGCGCCTAGGCGGGCTCGTTGAAGCTTTCGCCCAAGGCCATCGACCCCTCGACCCTCGCGCGGCGTTCGTCCATTTCGGCCAGCCTGTCTTCCTCGTTGGTCAGGTTCGGGAAGATCAGCAGCGGGCCGTGCGGCAACCAGTCCAGCGACCTTTGCGAAATGACAAAGGGATCCCACGCCAGCGACGCGGCCATCAGGAAGCCCGTTCCCTCCGTGTTGCGGCGAAAGCAGGGGGTATCCATCAAGGGAGCGAGCACAGAGAGCACGTCCACGTTATGCGGTTTCAGTTCCGCCCACAGGCCCTCGCAGAAGTTGCCTTCGAACGCCTTGGTCGACGAATACATCGACAGGAAGGGAATGCCGCCCAGCGCCGAGCCCGAGCTCATGACAAGCAGGCCGCCGCCGCCGCGTTCGCGCATCTTGCGACCGAAGTGGTAGCAGGTCTCGACCACGGTGGTCACGTTCATGGTAATCATGCCGAGCCATCGTTCGAGCGGCTCGTCGATGAAGCCCTTGCCCACAGCATCCGCGCCCGCGTTCGACACGTAAAGCCCGACATCGAGGTCCGATGCGGCGTCAATGATCGCCTGCCCCGCGCCCTCGACCATCAGGTCTTGAACGTGCACCCGGTATTCGATGCCATGTGCTGCCTTCAATTCCTCACCCAGCGCTTCGAGCACTTCCCTGCGCCGCGAGATCAGCAGAAGATTGATGCCCATCGCCGCCAATTCGCGCGCGAAGCCTTCGCCGGTCCCGTCCGAAGCTCCCGCAATGACGGCCCATGGCCCGTATTTCGATTTCGCTGCATTCCTGTCGAGCGGTGTGGGTGCCTGTGTCATGTTCTGCTCTCCTTACGCGGAACGGATCAGCCTTTGACGGGCTGATTGAAACTTTCGCCAAGCGCCATGACTTCCTGGAGCCGCGCCTTGCGCTCGGCCATGATCGGCCGCATGTCTTCGCTGCCGGGCGCTTGCGGATAGAGCAGCAGCGGACCATGCGGCAGCCAGTCGAGCGCGTCGCGCACCACCTGATCGGGTGCGAAACACATGTCCGGGGAAATCAGGAAGCCGGTGCCCTCGGTCGTGGCGCGAAAGTTGGGCGTGTCCATTGCCGGGGCGAGCACGGCCAGGACATCGACATTGAAGGGTCGCAATTCGCCCCACAGCGCCTCGCAGAACACCGCTTCGAACGACTTGGTCGAGGAATAGGTCGCGATGTATGGAATGCCGAGCATCGCCGACATCGAACACATGATGAGCAGGCCGCCGCTGCCGCGCGCGCGCATCTTGAGGCCGAAGCCATGGCAGGTGTCCATCACCGTGCGCACATTCATGTTGGCGAGGCGATGCCAGCGTTCGACCGGTGAATCGAGAAAGGCCGTCCCCGACGCATCGACCCCGGCTCCCGCGTTGGAGACGTAAAGGCCCACGTCCAGGTCGTCGCATGCCTCCAGCAGGCGGGCACCGGCGTCCTCGTCCATCAGGTCCTGAGCGTGAACGCGGTATTCGATGCCGTGGGCAGCCTTCAGTTCCTCGCCAAGGGCGCGCAAGACCGGCTCGCGCCGCGCCGAAAGCACAAGATTGATACCCATCGCCGCCAGTTCGCGGGCGAAATGTTCGCCGGTTCCGTCAGAGGCTCCGGCGATGACGGCCCATGGCCCGTATTTCGATTTCGCAGTTTCCTTGTCGAGCGGCGAGGGGGCCTGCGCCATGTCTGTCTCTCCCGTGTCGGAAGTCGACCGGCGCCGGGATCGGGATGTCCGTTATCGACTTCGCGGTCATGACGGGTATCAAGCGTCCGGCAGGCTGGAAAGGCCAAAGTCGAGACGGATCGGAGAGGAACAGGCCATGCATTCGACACTTCCGGAAGAGATCGAGGCGTTCCGCATGTCGGTGCGGCGCATGGCCGAGCGCCACTTCGCCGAGCTCGCACCGCGCGTAGATGCTGGAGAAATGATTCCCGACTCGGTGCGCCCGCTGCTTGCCGAGATCGGCGCTTTCGGCCTGCCGTTTCCCGGCGAGGTGGGCGGGGGCGACGGCTCGTTTATCGCCTGGGCGGTGCTCCAGGAGGAGATCGGCCGGGTCATGCCGGTGCTCGGCATCTACCTTCAGGTGAATCTGCTGGTCGCCGGAATCCTGCTCGAAAGCGCGACTCCCGAACAGATACGCCAGTGGGTTCCTTCGCTGCTCGATGGCAGCAAGACCGGCTTCATGGCCTTCACCGAGCCGCAGACCGGCAGCGACATCAAGATGATGACGACGCGGGCGACCCGCGTTGACGGCGGCTGGAGCATATCGGGCAACAAACTGTGGATCAGCAATGCCGCCAGCGCCTCGATGGGCGTCGTCTATGCGCGCGATCCCGACGACGGACTGAGCATGTTCCTGGTGCCGACCGATGCGCCCGGATTTCACGTCGGGGAGCGGATCGAGATCATGGGCCTGCGCGGCACCGAGCTCAACGCGCTCGAATTCGACAACGTGCTGGTGCCCGAGGAAAACCTGCTGGGCGGCAAGACCGGGATCAAGACCACGGTGCTGCGCAAGGTCATGCCGATCGGCAAGATCGGCATTTGCGCGGTCTGCGTCGGCCTGATGCAGGCGTGTCTCGAGGAAGCGACGCGCTATGCCCGCCAGCGCGAGCAACAGGGCCATCCGATCATCGATTTTCAGGCGATTCACTACCTGATCGCGGAAATGGTCGCCGCGCTCGAAGCCTCGCGGCAGATGGTCTACTGGGCCGCCAGCTGCAAGGA
>JAGREJ010000050.1:3965-5519 GCA_020446595.1 Novosphingobium sp.
TGCGCGACGTTCAGGTGTTCGAGCTGTTCGAGGGACCGTCCGAAGTGCAGCGCGAGATGGTGATGCGCGCGGTCAGGGACATCGCCTGACCATACCCGCCGTCGGCCTGCCTATCCCAGATCGGCTTCGCTGAAGACCGGGATCGCCTCCACCGCCGTCATCAGCACTACCGGTATCTTGCGACTGGTCACTTTGCGGTAGTTGTCGAAGAACGGGAAGCCTTCGACCATGAAATTATAGACCTTCTCCCGCTCCGCTCCTTCGGCCTCGCGCCATGTCGCCCGATAGGCCTGCGTCGCGATCTGGAAGTCGATCTCAGGTGCGGAAACGAGGTTCAGATACCATTCGGGATGACGGTCCGCTCCGCCCTTGGAGCCGATGATCGCCACTTCGCCGCCGATGTCGCCGTAGCACAGCGGCACGATGAAGGTTTTCCCGCTCTTGCGGCCCTTGTAGCGGATCAGGCAATGAGTCCCGAACGGCAGGCCACCGGCATGGGTCGTATCCATGATATGGCCTTCCGCGCCGCCCGAGCGCAGGTAGGCCTGCAGGTGGGAAGCGATGAAATTTTCCGCCGACTTGAATATCTCGGCTGAACTTGCGTCACTCATCGCTTCATCTCCCGGCTTACATGGTCAGGCGATCTTTGCTGTCGCATTCGCCTTCAGCTGGTTGAACGGCGTGTCCGGCGCAGGGCCAAGCTCGCGCGGCAGGCCAAGATGGCGTTCAGCCACGAGGTTCATCTGCGTCTCCAGCGTGCCGCCGCCGATGCGGTGGGTGGACACGCGGCTCATGCCGACGCCGTCCGCGCTCTGCGCGTCGATCGAGGCAATGGCTTCGGGACCGCACATGGCCGAAACCAGCTTCGTCCGGTCGATGTCGAACACCGACGACATCAGCGAACTGATCGCGCCCGCCTCGCCATGGAACTTGCCGCTCCGCAGGCCGGTGTTGATGCGCTTGCCGATGAGGTCGCTGACCGCATCGTAGACCAGCAGCTCGCCGATCATCGCGCGGGTATAGGGATCCTTGTCGGTGCCCAGCTTCTTCGCGATCTTGCCGTAGCGTGCATTGGGTTCGATGTAGGGCGAGGTTTCCGCCCGGTGCATGCCGACGTGCCAGCCGCGCGCCATGCCCTTGCGTTCCGAAGCAAGCTGGGTCTGCGCAACCTTCCAGCCGCCATTGACCTCGCCAAGGCGGTCCTCGTCGGGCACCACGACATCGTCGAGGAACTCCTGACAGAACTCGGTGCCGCCCATGACCAGCTTGATCGGGTTCACTGTCATGCCCGGCTGGTGGAAATTGACGAGGAATATCGTCAGGCCAGCGTGCTTGCGCAGGCTGGGATCGGTGCGGGCAAGGCACAGGCCCATGTCGCAATGGTGGCCGCCCGTGGTCCAGACCTTCGAGCCGTTGAGATACCAATTGCCGTCCTCGCGCATCTCCGCGCGGGTGAGCACGCCTGCAAGATCGGACCCGCCCGAAGGCTCGGACAGGAGCTGCGCCCACAAGTCAGTGCCGTCGAGAATTCTGCGCACATATTTGCGCTTCTGC
>JAGREJ010000359.1 GCA_020446595.1 Novosphingobium sp.
GGGCATAGGCCTGCGCGTATTCCCGGGGCATCGTCACGAGCCCGTTGTCAAACCGGGCGCCCAGCGTGTCGCCGATACGGGACAACGGTGCGATCTGTTCGCTGCAAAACCGGGCGTAACCTTCCAGCACGGCCCCGATATCCGCCAGATCGTATTCGGAATACACCGCCAGCGCGGACACCTTTTCCCAGTGGGACAGGTGTTCGATGCAAAACATGAAATCCTGTACGGGCGGCTGATAGGACATGCCTGGCTCCCCACGGCAATTATGGTTTCACGTCATTTAGTCGCCGTATCGCTTGTCGATAAGCTCATTTTCTGCCAAGATCATATCGGATTACGCCAAGTTGAGGTCTCCATGACCGGTCATGATCCCATCTCTCTGACGACCGTATCGGCAGATTTCATTCAGGATTGGCTGGAAGCGCTGAAATCTCGTTGCACACCGGAAGCGATAACTTCCCTGCTGGAGCGCTCAGGTCTGCAAACCAGCCCGATGATGCCCGCACAACGCGTCACGCTTGATGAAATCGCCCGCCTTTATCAATTTGCCGCGCCTGAGACTGGCGACGAAATGATGGGACTCTGGAGCCGCCCGATACGGCCTCGCGCCCTGCAACATCTTGTGACCGTGCAGCGCGAGGCAAGCAGTCTGACCTCCGCGCTGTACCGCTTCTCGACGTTTTGGAACCTGCTTTTGGACGATTTTCGTCTGGACTTGCGCGGCAGGCCAGAGGAGGCGGAACTGGCATTGACCCCTTACTCCAGCGAAACCCGCCCGCAGCGATTCGGCCACATGCTGATCCTGAAACTGGCGCATGGGCTTTTGTCCTGGCTTAGCGGGTCGGAAACACCGGTGAAAGCGGTTCGATTTGCCTTCACTCGCCCAGATTTTGCCGCGGATTACACAGTCGTCTTTCCTTGCGCTGTAGAATTCGATGCACCGCAAACCAGCATCATTTTCGATCCAAGCCAATTCACCCGCCCAATCAACCGTAGCCCCGCCGAGGCATTCCTGTTCCTTGAACGCGCCCCACTTGACTGGATTTTCACCGGCTCGCGCGCGCATACAAACAGCCTGCGCGTGCGCGCTTTCCTTTACGGGGTGGCATGGCAGACCAGCCAGCTTCCGGATGTGGCCCGCGCCCTGAAGATGACGTCCCGGACGCTGAATCGGCGCTTGAAAGCGGAGGGAACATCCTTTCAGGAAATCAAGGATGCCCTCCGCCGCGACATCGCTATCCGCGCGCTTCAGAAAAGTACGGATAGCATCGAACAAATCGCCTTTGACACCGGGTTTTCCGCACCGGCAAATTTCCACCGTGCTTTTCGAAAATGGACAAACCGGACGCCCGGATCATACCGGATGTGAGTTCAGGATGTTGATTGCCACTGAGAACTGACCCGGCATTGGAGCGAACCCCTCAGGCTGGACCAGCGGGGCGCTTCAAACTAAGCCGCCTGCTGGGCGAGTTGAGTTTCGAATTCTGATGGCGACAAGTAGCCAAGGGCTGAATGCAGCCGTTTGGTATCGTAAATCTGTTTGATGAACCTGGGCAAGTGTTCGGCCACGTCAGCGAAGGTCTTGACCTGCCACTGAACTTTCATCCGGTTGCGATTAGAGCCTCGGTGGTTTTGGCTAGGCCAAGTGGTGCGGCGGAAGCAACCGTCGGAAACGGGTAGCTTTCACCTTGCGCAGCGTTGGGGCCGTTTGCGGCGATGGTCCAGGCATAGGCTGCCGGTGTCTGGTATCCGAGTGACGAGGGCGGCCGGAACTGATTGTAGTCGTCGATCCATTCAGCAATGGCGCCGCATGTATGATCGAGACCGAAGAACAGGCTCTCATTGAGCAGTGCATCGCGCATCCGGCCATTGAAGGATTCGATATATGCACACCTCCCCGGAAAACGAAAACGGGAGTTCTCAGCCCCGCGCTGATGGTCCGCCCGGGGCGCATCGGCCGCTACCTGATCGTGAGAGGCGCACGGCCGAGCGCGACATACCGGCTTCCGAAGGGCACCACATAACGGATTTCCCAGCCCCCGCTGTCCTTGGGAGCGGTTATGGACACCACACCCGAACCGGGAACGCCGACATATCCTCCGCTATAGTCGCTGTCGGGAGTGCCAACCCTTGCCAGATAGATGTAGTCGCCGGCGTACCGGGGCGCGTCCGGCAGTTCGATGCTGATCGTTTCGCCCGGTGACGCGGTGATCGGCTGTAGTGTGACCTTTGGCGGTTCGCCGACCTCGATCTGCCGGCTGGCGACGATCGTCGTACCGTCTGCGACGAAGCGTATCTCGTATCTGCCGGCGACAGGAGGCGCTCTCAGGATCGCCGGAGACTTGAAGATGCCCGTCTTGTTGAGCGCCATCACGGCGGCGTCACCTGGACGCGCGATCGAAATGAAGGCCGCGTCGCTTCCCGGTCCCGAAAAACCGACTTCGAATCCTGCCGCGCCGTCGACGATCGCCGGAGCGGAAATGAACGGCACCCCGCCGGTGACCTCGACCGGCTTTGTCGCAAGCACCTTGTAGTCGGCGGTGACGTACCGAATCTCATAGGTCCCATACGCGGCCGGCGTCGCGATTTTGCCGGGGTTGCCGTCCGAGGCATAAATGTAGAAGCCCGGAATCCAGTAGTTGGCCGCACTGCCAACAGTGGCAAACCCGATCCACTCGCCGTTGTCGGCCGGCCCCTCGAAAGTCACCGTGAGCGTCTGGCCGATGGCAACCGCCGGGGCGAACTCGATAGTGGCGGCCGCCTCGGGAACCCCTTCCTTATCAACCTCGGAAGACGGGCAGTTCGTGGCAAGCGCATCCAACGCCTTTGAAGAACCGCGCAGGGCGAAAGCGGCTTCGGCGCTTACCCCTTTCGAAATGTAGCTGACGGTCACGCGGTTGCCGGACTTCAGCGCCCCGACGGCGGCGTCCGATACGGAGATCACACCGGCCGCGTCGGCAGTCGTCGCAAAGACCGAGCGATCGACCAGCAGTGCAATCGGCGTTGACGCGGAACCGTCGCCGATGGAAACACCTTCAAGGGCCAGGAAATAGAGATTGTCCCGGCAGGTCATCGTTGCGCCTTCGACCCGGCTTCCTGACAATGGCCCGGGGATATCGATCTTGCCGTCGGCGAACGACCAGTTCTGCGCGTAGGCTTGCGTCGAAAACATCATGCATGTGGCGATCACGGGCCACCAGATTCTTGTATTCCTCAAGACTGCCCCCAG
Source organism: Novosphingobium sp. (assembly GCA_020446595.1). Taxonomy (GTDB): domain Bacteria; phylum Pseudomonadota; class Alphaproteobacteria; order Sphingomonadales; family Sphingomonadaceae; genus Novosphingobium. Next base: position 3,233 of record JAGREJ010000359.1, read on the forward strand.
ACTTTCTTTGTCGTCATCGACCGAGGATCCGGACCGTAGCTGTGCGTCGCTTGCAGGCGGCATGCACGGGGGCGACTGTCAGTGTCAAAAGCGGCCAATGCCAGGCCGGCAAAGGTGATTGCCCTGTTCATCAATTTGTTTCTCGATGCGAATTCTGGATCCTTCGCAAAGAACACTAACGGGATGCCAGATATTTGAAGTGCGACATTCGTGCTATGCCCCGCTACCGCGACAGAGTTGCACGCTCTGATTGGACACTTGGTCCGCCGCACAAATGGGGCACTCACCGGCAAATTGCGTTCCGGGCGCATGATCGCCGAACGGAAATCGCTATCAGCGCTTGTAGGTTTAGGGTCAGTTTGGAGGAATGAGCCTGTTGACAAGCGCGACCAGCTCAGCCTGGCGCTTGACGCCTGTCTTGTCGAAGATCCGGGTGAGGTGCGTTCTGGCCGTATTAATGCTTATTCCGCAGCGTTCGGCAGCAGCTTGCCGCCCATCGCCCGCAAGCATCTCGTAAGCGAGCGTAGCCTCGGCCACGGTCAGCCCGAAACGGTATCGCAATTCGTCAAGCGCCACCCGCTTTCGGTTGACAAGATATCCGACGTTCAGCACGGCGACGGCCCTGCTGCCTGGAACCAGCGGCAATCCCGGCACAGAGCCGAGCGGGGAGACAGGTTCGATGTCGATCGAGATGGTCTGGCTGGTTTTTCGGCACGTCATCGTCACGCGGCTTGTACGAGCCTTGCCGGACCAGCCCTGCCCATGGGGCGACATCGTCGCGATGACGGCGCTCTCCAGGGCCATGTCCGCTGCACGACTAGCGAGCCCGAGAACGCCGCGCCGCAATGTGAAGCACCTAGACTGCTCGATGATGGCTTCGCCGTCGGCATTGGCATAAACCAGATGCATATCGGCGTCGACCACGAGACATCCTGTGACGCCCGCCGTGCCCCGAAGAAGTGCATCAAACTGTCTGGCTCTGTACCGGTTCGCAAGCTCAACCGATCGGACCAGATGCGGGACCACAAGGCGGAACCGCCTCTCCATCTGAGCATCCACGCGGTCATATCTTGGCGAGGTCTGCAAAACCGCGCTGGCGAAGAACCCGTCGCGCACGGCGAGGTTTGACGCCAATCTCTCCGCTCCGAAGCCGGAGTGCTTCCAGAATTCGTTGTAGAACTGGCTTTTTAGGAAGTGCTCCCGCCCGGTGGTGTCCAGGCTGGTGATTTGACCGACCGCCATCACGCCGGTTACGGGCGCCGTGGGGTCTAGCCGCCACCAAATCTGCTCGTAGGCCGCAATCACCGACGGGTCGGAGCGCGGAGCCGTCACGGCGGAATATCCGGTATTCTGATCGATAACCGCCAAAGCGACATTTTCACCACCGCAGAAGTCGGCAAGCATGCCGAGTGTCCCGGTCCAGCCAGAAGCGTCGAGCGCGCACTCGTAGATCTGTCCGATGACCTCCTGCTCGGCGTCGCCCAATGGAGCCCCCTCCGCCTTTGCCGCATAACGTCTTTGGTTGGCCGGAGAATGGCTCAGCCTTCAATCACATCAGCTTTCCATCCCTCAAGGCAGTATGACGTATTACAGTTTACGCATGCCACTCCGAACTCTCGGGCAAAAGGTGCCATAAATCCTTCCGATCGGAAAGCATCGAGTGTCATCTACGGCGCGCCATATTAGACGTCGAGAATGAACAGCGGCGAGCGAACTGCAGGACCGGTAAGGAATCATCATATTGTTGACGAAACGCGGTGAAACGCGAAAATACCGGGCGGCTTCACAGTGGCTATTGCCCTCGTTTACAAACGCAACCACACGCTCACGCAACGCGATCGGATGCGGCTTGCCCATGGCGTTTCTCCTTCCATGAGCAAAATGAGAATCACAAATCACGCCAAACCGGAATCCGGTTACCCCGCACGCGCCGAGGAATGGAGATGCCGGCGCTAAAGACGCCGGCACGGCATTTGCGATCCTATTTCTCCGGCGGTAAACATTCGTCTTGTGGCTCCGGGCCGATGATTTCGCCTTTCGGTCCTCTAATTTTCTCCATCGTGTTGATGGAAACGTGCGGCCAGTGCGCCGGCCCCGGCATACCGTCGCCGCGATTGTTCCCCTCAGGGAAGAAGCGGTCGAAAAAATCGATGGTGACGATCTGCAGATATTGAAGGTAAAGCTTGTCGACGCCGTCGACCTCGCTCTCCACGATCCAGAAGATCGAATTCATTTCCGATGCATCCGCCTGCTTCTCGATGAAGGGCGTATTGACGATCCCGCCGGTCTCGAAGCGGGTGCTGACCCGCAGTTCGGTGGTATGCTTGATCTTTCCGGGGATTGCGTTCCTCAGCAACTCGGCTGGGAGTAGCGGATTGAACCCCTCGAATGCAGAGTCTGCGCCCTGATATCGCGGATCGTTCGTCTTACCTTTGAAATGGTTATCCCTGAAATGATAGTAGGGTGCTAGATAGGCGTCTACATCATCGGAATGGGCGCCGGTGGGCTTACCGTTGATTGTCGGAATTTCGGGAGGAGCGTTCGATTCCGTGCCTGAACCGATCGCTAGCACGGAGTTGCCATGCGGAATGGAGGCCAGCCGAGCCAGGCGATTGTACGGCTCCGCTTCATTGAGCTGCAGTAGCCATAGACCCGGCTCGTGGTGGATCGGCAGACAGTCGCCTCCTTTGAGGTTCGTCGGAGGAAAGTCTGCAGCAGCAGACTG
>JAGREJ010000360.1 GCA_020446595.1 Novosphingobium sp.
GTCATCATTTCGGCCGGCTGGACGATGAGCGCGGTCGAGATCGAGAACACCATGCTCAAGCACGATGATGTGCGCGAATGCGCCGTGATTGGCGCGCCGGACGAGGAGCGCGGGCAGGTGGTCAAGGCCTTCGTGGTCAGCGACCGCGAGGCCAGCGATGCCTTCACTGGCGAGTTGCAGCGTTTTACCCGCGAACGCCTCGCGCAGCACGAATTTCCGCGGATCGTCGCATTCGTCGACGAACTGCCCAAGACCCCGGCCGGCAAGGTCAACCGCAAGGCTCTGCGCGATCGCGAAGCGGCTGAGATGAAACCATAGTTAAAACTTCACCGTTCGTGTCGAGCGAAGTCGAGACACGGGACACGAACGGTTCTCGACTTCGCTCGAACCGAACGGATACAGGACAAAGGATTGAGATAATGGCTACCCAATCGGCGGAAACGCGCTTCCCCAAGATCACCGAGGAAGGCCTCGAAGATCTGCGCCAGCGCATCGGAGTCAAGATCGAGAACACGGTCGAGCCGTGGAATTACGAGGCGACCCGCGATGCGATCCGCCATTATGCCCACGGCATCGGCGACGACAATCCGCTGTGGTGCGATCCGGCCTATGCCGAAGCGACGAAGTACGGCGCGATTGTCGCGCTACCCTCGTTCCTGTTTTCGACCAGCCGCATCGTTTCGGGCTATTGCGGCGGGCTTCCGGGCATTCACGCGATGTGGGCCGGGGCAGACTGGACCTGGCACAAGCCGGTGCTGCGCAACGACACGATCAGTACCGAGGCTTACCTGAAGGATCTGATCGGCCACGAAACCCGCTTTGCCGGTCGCGCCTATCAGCAGATCTATCACGTCGATTTCTACAACCAGCAGGGCGACCATGTCGCCGAGTGCGACAGCTACGTGTTCCGCACCGAACGCGACGAAGCGCGCGAGCGCGGCACCAAGTATGACGGCGTCAAGGGCAAGGTCGAGCAGCTCGATCCCGCGCAGATCGAGGAATGGTTCGATCTTTACCGCAACGAGGAAGTTCGCGGCGCGACTGCGCGCTACTGGGAAGACGTGAATGTGGGCGATGCCCTTCCCCGGATGATGAAAGGCCCGATGACCGTCACCGGTTTCATCGGCTATGCGCAAGGCTGGGGCGGGCTCTACATCCGCACCAACAAGCTGCATTTCCAGTTGATCGACCAGCACCCCGGCCTTGGCATTCCCAACCGTTTCGGGGTGAACGACGTGCCCGAGCGGGTGCACTGGGATGACGACTTCGCCCGCGAGGTCGGCACGCCGGGCGCCTATGATTACGGGCCGGAACGGTGTTCGTGGCTGACCCATCACATGACCAACTGGATCGGCGACGACGGTTTCCTTACCCGGCACAAATGCCAGATCAGGCGGCACAACCCCGATGGCGACGTGATCTTCATCGATGGCGAAATTGTCCGCAAATTCGAGGAGGATGGTCGCAAATTCGTCGAGGTGCAGCAGCGCGCCGAAACCCATCGCGGCGAATTGAGCGCAATCGGCACGGCGGTGGCGGAACTGCCGGGGCGGGGCTGAGGCGACTTTCCACAATCGTGCAAGCGATGTGCCCGCCCCCTGCCTTGCGTGGGTCGGGCGCGCGTCGCATTCAGGATCGGTGAACGTTCAACCTGTCAAGAAGCGCACCCGCGACCCTTCGGCCACGCGCAATGCCATTCTCGAGGCGGCAAGCTCGCTGTTCGCGCAGCAGGGCGCCGATTCGGTCAGCGTGTCGGCGGTCGCCAACCTGGCCGGGGTCAATCGCGGCACCGCCTATCAGCACTTCCCTTCGCGCGAAGACCTGATCGCGGCGACCATCGAATGGATTTCGATCCGCATGTTCCGCGCAGTCTATGGCGATGCCGAGGCCGTGCAGGAGCGCCGGTTCGACCACGCCGACGTGCCAACGACGATGCACCGCCTTTCGGTTTTCGCGATGGAAAACGCCGACCTGTGCCGTTCCTGGCTCTTGCAGATCCTCGCGTCGGAAAACCCGGCGGCGGATCCGTTCTGGAAGGAATTCCAGGGGTCGCTCGAACTGTTCGCCCAGACCGAGCTCACACGGGAAAACATCGATTCCGAAGCGTTGTCGGTGCTTGTGCTCTCGGGCATTTTCCTGTGGCCGGTGTGGGTGCGCTCGCACGCCAAGACCGATGAGGAACGCCGTAAGCTTGCGATCCGCATGACCCGCGAGCTGCTGAGGCTGAGCCTCTATGGGACGATGCGGCCCGAAGCCTTTCCCGACATCGCCGAGCGTTTGCGCGAACCGCTTTCGCAGGCGGATTCGGTCGATATTTCCGAGGACGGGTGATCCTCCAGTCCTCTCAGACAATTAAAAATTCAAGAGGAACAACGATGTTCAACGCCATCCAGATTGCAAAGACCGATGACGGGCAGACCGTTTCGCTGGCGCAGCTTGACGAAAGCGCGCTGCCCGAAGGCGACGTGCTGATCGACGTCGCTTTTTCGACGCTCAACTTCAAGGACGGCCTCGCCATTACCGGGTCGAGTCCGGTGGTGCGGGTCTGGCCGATGGTGCCGGGTATCGATCTGGCGGGAACGGTGCGCGAAAGCAGCCATCCCGACTGGAAGGCGGGCGACAAGGTCGTGCTCAATGGCTGGGGCGTGGGTGAGACGCATTGGGGCGGCCTGTCGCAGGTCGCGCGACTCAAGGGCGACTGGCTGGTGCCGCTGCCCGAGGCCTTCAGCGAGAAGCAGGCCATGGCCATCGGCACGGCGGGCTATACGGCGGCGCTGTGCGTCGATGCGCTGGTCGATGCGGGCGTCACGCCCGATCAGGGTCCGGTGCTGGTGACGGGCGCGACCGGAGGCGTCGGCTCGGTGGCGATTGCCTTGCTCAAGGCCGCCGGTTTCGAGGTCCATGCCCTGACCGGCAAGATGAGCGAGGCCGATTATCTCAAGGGTCTGGGCGCCGACGAAGTGATTGACCGCGCGATGATGAGCGAGAAGGGCAAGCCCTTGCAGAAGGAACTGTGGGCGGGCGTGGTCGATGCCGCCGGCAGCAACACCCTCGCCAATGCCTGCGCCCAGACCAAATACGGCGGTGCGGTCGCAGCATGCGGGCTGGCGCAGGGGGCGGATTTTTCCGCGACGGTCATGCCGTTCATCCTGCGCGGCGTCA
>JAGREJ010000361.1 GCA_020446595.1 Novosphingobium sp.
AAGCTGCTCCACGACTATGACAGCTTGACCCTGTCCACCGATGTCAAATGGGACGTGGCGGGGGCGCATTCGGGCAATGTCGTCACGCCGACGATCAGCTATTTCACGCCGCTCAGCCGCGCCGCGCTCGTAACGCTGTCGGCCTCGCTCAAGCATGTCGATGACGACTACGCGCGCTATTACTACTCGGTCAGCCCGGCGCAGAACGCGGTGAGTGGCTTGCCGCTCTACGACGCCAAAGGCGGCTGGGAAAGCTGGAGCCTTGGCACATTCGCAGGCTACGATCTCAACGGCAATGCGCTCGACGGCGGCTTTGCGGTGTTCTTCATCGGCGCCTACAGCCGGCTGATGAACGACGCCAAGGCGACGCCCTATACGTCGCTTCGCGGCGACGCCGATCAGTGGACCGGCGCGCTGGGGCTCGCCTACACGTTCTAGCGCGGGCCGCTAGGCGCGCACTTCCATGCCCGGCAATTCGCCGCTGTCGCGCCAGTCCTTCAGGATTTCCTGATACTTGAACCAGCCGCCGGAGTAGGCCCCGTTACGCGCCACCTGCGGCGAGACGTGGCCTTCGCCGTTGTAGTAGCCGGGGGTGCATTCCTGGAGGTACTTGGCGCGGTTGCGCGCGGTGGCGAGAACCTGCTCGACCCATTCCTCTTCCGCTTCCGCCGTGACTTCCAGCGCGCGTGCCTGCCGCTCGGCGGCAGCGGCGACGACATAGGACAGGTGCTTGCCCTGCTCGTCGAGGCTGAGCGGGAAGTTGAGCGTCATGCCCGACTGGACATTGTTCAGCACGAAGAACAGGTTGGGAAAGCCGTTGACGTGCATGCCGTGCAGGGTGGCGACGCCATCCTTCCACTTCTCGGTGATGGTGAGACCATCGCGCCCGTACACCTGATAGCCGGTGCGGCTGGAAATGTCGGTCCCGACTTCGAAGCCGGTCGCGAAGACAATGCAATCGACCTCGTATTCCACGCCATTGGCGACGACCCCCTTCGGCGTGATCGCTTCGACGCCCTTGCCGTCGGTATCGATCAGGTGGACGTTGGGCCGGTTGAAGGTCGGCAGGTAGTCCTCATGGAAGCAGGGCCGTTTGCAGAACTGGTTGTAATAGGGCTTGAGCGCCTCGGCTGTTGCCTGATCCTGGACGATGCTCTCGACCCGGTCGCGGATCGACTGCATCTTCTTGAAATCGGCGAGCTGCAACAGCTCGGCCATCTGCTCGGGATCGTTCGACTTGTTGGAAACGCTCAGGGTCGAGAGGTTCTTCATGATGTCGGTCCAGCCATCGTTTACCAGATCGACCTCGACCGGATGACCGGTCGCCGCCGCCTCGAAATTCTCCATCCGCTCACGCTGCCAGCCGGGCTGGAGCGAAGCCACCCAGTCCTGAGGCGTGTCGTAGTTGTCGCGAATATCGACCGATGACGGCGTGCGCTGAAACACGAACAGTTCTTTCGCAGCCGCGCCGAGGTGCGGCACGCATTGCACCGCTGTCGCCCCGGTGCCGATCACCGCGACGCGCTTGTCGGAAAGCTTGGTGAGGTTCCCGTCGGCATCGCCGCCGGTATAGTTATAGTCCCAGCGGCTGGTGTGGAACGTATGGCCCTCGTAGCTCTCGATGCCGGGGATACCCGGCAGCTTGGGTTTGGACAGCCAGCCGTTGGCGATTACCACGAAACGGGCACGCAGAGTGTCGCCGCGGTTGGTCTCGATGTGCCAACGCTTGTCCGCCTCGTCCCAGCGCAGGGCAGTCACTTCGGTTTGCAGCAAGGCCTTGTCGTAAAGGCCGAAGTGGCTGGCGAGGGCGCGGCAATGTTCGAGGATGTCCGCCGCCTTGGCATATTTGTTGGGCGGCATCTGGCCCACTTCCTCAAGCAGCGGCAGGTAGATGTAGCTTTCCACGTCGCAGGCCGCGCCCGGATAGCGGTTCCAGTACCAGGTTCCGCCCACGTCGCCGCCCTTCTCGATCACGCGGACATCGTCGATGCCCGCGCGCTTGAGGTGGCAGGACGTCATCAGGCCGCCAAAGCCGCCCCCGATGCAGACGACTTCGTTCTCGTCTGTCACAGGGGCACGCGAAAAGCCGGGTTCGACATAGGGATCCTGATCGAGGTAGGCGAACTTGCCCTTGAGCTCGACATACTGGTTGATGCCGTCGGCGCGGACGCGCTTTTCGCGCTCCTCGGCGTAGCGTTTCGCCAGTTCCTGCGGATCGATTTCCTGTGTCGCCATGGTCGTGAAGATCCTCTTTGCCCCGCCGCGCGTTCGCGGCTTGAAACGTGACTATAAGACTCACTGTGTATCATTTCCAGATGAGTCTTGATCTTCGCACATCAGCGATGAGGAATAGGGAGCGATGAGCCGCGCGGCGCGCGCCCAGTCGGCATAGAGCCAGTCGTCGTAAGCCTGTGGATCGGCTGGCAGGATCACCGGCATCGTTTCGCGCCCCGCGTTGCGCAGCATGGCGTTTGGATCACATGTGAGCACGGCAAAGCTCGGCACTTCGGAGTCCTTCCACACACCTGCAAAGGCGAACAGCGGCTGGTCGGCCACGGTGAACCAGTGGCGCAATCGCGCACCCTGCGCATCCAGACTCTTGCCCCAGACCATGAAGGAGGTGGTGGGCACGAGGCAGCGGAACTCGCTGTTGCGTAAGTTTCCGATCCAGAACGGGCTGTCCGGGTTGCGCACGGTAAGCACCGGGCGTGCGGCATCGCGCGCGGAAGGCGGGGGCGGCACACCCCACAGGCGCGGGATCATGCGCCGTTCCAGCCGCTTTCCGGCGGGTCTCGGCCCGGCGATGAATTCGCGGCCAGCGGTAACGACAGGCGCGAAGTTTTGCGGAGAGATGAGGCCACCCGCCCACGGATCGTCTCCGACGCGGGCATTGAAAGCGCGCGCGATGGCAGGTGCGGCGGCGGAGAGGCGGTAGAGAGTGGGCATTCCTGTCCCGGATAGAACTCCGATTGGGAAGCGTTCAACAGGAGAGATAAATCGCGTCTGATGCCGCCACGAATCGACTCGCACCCCCGCCACTGATAGCCTCGCGCCGAGGCAATGGAGGGGAGAGCCATGCTGACTTTGACCGATAGTGGGACTGACACCCAGTTCGCGCGCGTTGCAGGCGTCGCCTTGCTGATAACCGTGCTCACCTTGGTGCTGCTGTTCGCGATACGCTCGGCGCCTGCCGGCGTCCATGCGCCGCCGCATGCGCTGGTGCTCTGGAAGATCGAGGCGCTGGCCTACCTCGCGATGACGGTGTCCGGCATTGCTCTGGCGCGCTCGCTTCCGTTGACCGGCGCGGCGCTTGCCACGGGCGGTGCGCTCAACGTGGTGCAACTCGGCATTGGCCTCACCATGTTCCGCCCCCTGCTCGACGGCGGGCCGGGGCTGGAGCCGATGTTCAAGCCGGTTTGGATGGCTGCGTTCTTCTTTTTCTTCGCGGGCAAGGCCGCGCTGGGGCTGGCGGGGCTGAGCTATGGGCGCGCACTGTGGAGCAAAGGCACCGGCATGGCGCACTGGCTGGGCGGCGTTGCGGCGCTGACCGGTCTTGTCGGCATGGTGCTGGGCGCGGCGGGCATGGTCACAGGGCAGGTGCTGATCTGGCAGGTCGGTGCGGTCGGCACGCTGGCCGCTCTGTTCCTTGGACTGGCGCTTCTGGTTGCGCCGCCGCGCGCTGAAGCCTAGCTGCCGCCGACATCCACCAGCATGTGCCGGCTGAGGTCGCCGATCAGTTCGAGCATCGAATAATCGCGCGCGGTGAAATACCAGCCGCCCGCATCCTTCGCGAACTCATCGTGATAGCGCCCCGCGCAGATCACCTGCAGCGGCAGGTCGGGCGTTGCCTGAAGCACGGTGTAATAGGAGCGGCAGGTCGCAGTTTTGCCAGCCTCGTCCACCTCGATGATCGGATTGGTGATGACGTGCTTGGTGCGCGGCGTGCCATCGGGGTAGAGCCGCACGTGCGAGTTCCACACTTCCAGCATGCCTGCCGTTCCCTCGATCACGGCATCTTCCGACATTTTCACCCTGGCCCGCTCGAACAGCGCGGCGGTGCCCGCGAGGTCGCCGCTGTCGATCAGCTCGGCATAGCGGTAAAGCAGGTTGGCGATGTGCGTGGCGTCGTTCATGTGGCTTCCTCTCCGTGGATCTCGCTGGCGAGGATACTGGACGCAGACGATCTGCGCCACTACACTGGTGCAATCCCCGGGGAGCGCGCCTGCGCTGAGAGGAGCGGATGGCACCGCTCGACCCGTCGAACCTGAACCTGTTAACACAGGCGGAGGGAAGGGCTGGCGTGCGGACCGCGACAGGCACTTCCCGAATGCGAGGAGAAGCGTCATGGTCGAGCACTCTGCTGACATCCCGGCCTGGATCGCCCTCTTTGTTGGGCTCTATTCGCTTGCCGGCGCGGTGGGGGAACTGCGCAGTCCCGGACTGTGGTTGCGGCTCGTAGAAGATATCGAACGCAGCCCGGCGACACTATGGCTGGCGGGGCTGTTCTGTCTGGCGCTCGGGGCTACGCTTTACCTCGTCACGCCATGGCGACCGGACGACTGGCTTTCGGTCGCCGTCTCCGTACTGGGCGGACTGATCGTTGTCGAAGGACTGTTCTTTATTGCCATAGGCGAGCGTTTCATCGGCTGGTTCAAGCCGATGGTCCTGCGTCCGGCCGGACTGTGGGCCGGCTTCGCTGCAGTATTCGGCTTTGCCGCCATCGTCGTCGCGCTTTCGCGGCTCCACACGATCTGAATTCACTCCAGAGAAAGACCACCAAACAATGGCAGACATCAACTCTCCGCTCGAAATCGGCGTTACCACGGGGCCGATCCGGGGCAGCAAGAAGATCCACGTCGGCCCGCTCAAGGTGGCGATGCGCGAGATTGCGCTCGAGCCCTCCAGCGGCGAGCCGCCGGTGCGCGTTTACGACACATCCGGGCCCTATACCGATCCCAATGCCATGATCGACATCCACGCCGGCCTGCCGCTGCTGCGCCGCGAGTGGCAGATGGCGCGCGGCGACGTGGAGGCATACGACGCGCGCGAAGTGCGGCCCGAGGATAACGGGCAACTTGGGCCGGACCGCTCCGGAGGGGTTCCTGCCTTCCCTAACGTCGTGCGCACTCCGCTGCGGGCCAAGGCGGGCGGCAACATCAGCCAGATGCACTATGCCCGCCGGGGGATCATCACGCCCGAGATGGAATATGTCGCCGAGCGCGAGAATCTCGGCCGCGAGAAGCTCTCCGAATATGTCCGCGACGGGCAGGACTTCGGCGCGAGCCTTCCCGATTACGTCACCCCCGAATTCGTCCGCGACGAGGTCGCGCGGGGCAGGGCGATAATCCCCTCCAACGTCAACCACCCCGAGTGCGAGCCGATGGCGATTGGCCGCAACTTCCTCGTCAAGGTCAACGCTAACATCGGCAACTCCGCCGTCGCCAGCGACGTCGCGCAGGAAGTCGAAAAGATGGTCTGGTCGATCCGCTGGGGCGCGGACACGGTCATGGACCTCTCGACCGGTCGCAACATCCACGACACCCGCGAATGGATCATCCGCAATTCGCCCGTCCCCATCGGCACCGTGCCGATCTAGGAGGCGCTCGAAAAGGTCGGCGGCATTGCCGAGGACCTGACCTGGGAACTGTACCGCAACACCCTGATCGAACAGGCCGAGCAGGGCGTCGACTATTTCACGAT
>JAGREJ010000362.1:0-1103 GCA_020446595.1 Novosphingobium sp.
TTCTTAAGCCAGTGTTCCGCGACATTATCCTTGGCCTTGAACCACATCAGGCCCGCAGTCGCGGTCAGGAAATCCGAATCGTAGTTCGCCTGAAGTTCGGCACTCCATTGTTCGGAACGGCTCTGTGCGCCTGAAACGATGCCCACATAGGGTTGGCCAACCCGAGCACCAGCTGCGGCGGCCTGCCCGAACGCGGCTCCGGTAGGCTGGGTCGCGAGGAATCCGAGCGTGCCCTGCACCTGAGGCGTAAGCGTCGAAAACAGATCGCCCGAACCCCCGAAGCCTGCAAATGCAGTGTTGAGGGCCGTTTGCAAATTGGCCGGACTTGCACCGGCGATGGCTGTCTGTACCAAGGCGCCTTTCGCAGCCCCGGACAGGGCATTAAACCCGGCTGCTCGCGCAAACGCGCCCCCAGCGACGAGCTGTGCATATGGAAGGATCGCCGCCTGGGTGAAGGGCAGGGCCGACATACCGTCAAGCGGCGAAGTCGCGAAAATGCGGGACTTGCGGTAGCCGCCGATCGCCTTGAAGCTGAGACTGTCCGTGGCGGTGTAGTTCATGGTCAGGCTGTGGCCCTGGTGCTTCTGCACCGTCGGGATCGACCACCCGTTGTAGACACCCTTTGGCCGCTTGCCATTGTCGTCTGCATCCGGGACGCCATTGGAATCGACAAGCGCGGCAAGGAGAGGGCCAGTCCCGGGAGAGGAGCGGTTCAAATGAACCAACGAGACCGCTTCCGGCGTGCCTTTCGAATCACCACGGTCATATTTGTAGACGGCGTTAAAATCGCCGCTCTCGAACTTGAGCGCCGCGAAATAGGTATCGACATCCTTCGCGCCGAGCGTATCGACCGACGGGTCGATCTTGGCGACCGGCCCGTAATTGGATGCCAGACGGTTCCAGGTGAACGGGGGGGCCAGGTTCTTGATGTCGCCGTCGCGCTGTTCGTGGACATAGCTGAAATAGGCGCTGAACGGACCGATCTGCGGGGTGTAGGCCGAGAGGCGATAGCGCCAGTGGTCGTTGTTGCCGATGGTCAGGCCAGCCTTCACCTCGGCCTCGCCCGTGGGATCGCTGGTGGTGATGCTGACCGCGCCGGTCGT
>JAGREJ010000362.1:1272-4104 GCA_020446595.1 Novosphingobium sp.
AAGACCGGGATCGCCGAACCACCGGCCGACGGATAGACCGTCATGCCCGGGGCAAGGCTGGAGAGGTCAATGACGTTCTGGACGCGGTTTGCCGCCAGCGTGTCGCCTGTAATCGCCGTAACCGAGACGGGAACGTCCTGCAGGCTCTGTTCGCGCTTTTGCGCGGTAACGATGATGACATCGAGGCCGCTGTCGTTTTCGGCTCCCTGTGCCAGCGCGGGCGTTGCGGCAACGCTCGCAATGGTCATTGCCGAGCAGGCCAGCAGACCGTGGCGCGCAAATTTGCGTGAATTCAATGCCATAATATCCTCCCCAGTTATCTTTTGCCCGTTCGGGTTCCGTTTCGCGGAAACCGAAGAAATGACACGAGATCGCTTTCTATCGCTTTTCTTTAAGTTAAACAATTTGGTCAGTGTCACTTCGTGCCAGCGATATGATTGAGCCGGGTCTATCCAAATCAATTTGGACGACAGGCACGCAACAAAATTTCAGGGCGGCCAGCCGGGACGCCGCTAGGCGAACGGTGTCGTGATGAGGCCGATATCGTCGAGGCCCAGAATTCCCGGCCTTGCCGCGACCACCTTTGTCACTGCGTTGACTGCGGGCAGGGCGGTCAGCACGCTCCAGTCGCTGTCCTGCCAGGCGGGAGCGATGAACTCGATTCGGCAGTCGATATCGGGATCGCCCTTCACCCCGAGCCGATAGTGCTCCTTGTCGAAGGTCCAGTTCTCCACAAGCCTGTCGGTGAGGTACCAGGCAACGCTGACGCGGATACGTTCGGTGCCTCCGCTGGTACCCACCCAGGCGGAACGCAGCGCACCATGGCTGCCCTTGGGCAGCGCCATGAAGCCAAGGTCGGTGTCCTCCGCGACCCGTGCGAAGTCGATCTCGAAGGCGAGATCGTCGAGTACGAGGCCAAGCGCCTCTGCAACGCGAAGCGCCGCGTCGCGAAACGAGACCATGGCGCCCTGCGCAATGGCCACGACGCTTTCGTCTGCCTCCATGCGCCCCATGCCCATCGCGTCCCACGTCTCCTTCGAGGCATAGTTGGAAACGTCGGTGGATTCCGCGATGGTCACCGAATGGACCCGTCGACAAACCGCGGTCAGGGCAGCCGCAACCGAATTGACCCAGCCGGGATTGACCCCGGTGATATAGATCGAACTCTTGCCTCTGGCGCAGGCCGCCTCGACCCGCTCGCGCGTCTCGCCTGCCATGCCGCCGCAATTGAGGAACAGGTTGGTGCTCACGACATTGACGCCTGCGCTAAGCAGCCGCTCGACATGATCGAGATCGGCCATGAACGCGGTGTAGACAACGGCGTCGGGCCTGAGCGAGATCAGCGCATCGACATCCGACGTCGCGATGACGCCGCAGTCCGGTCTGCCGCACAGCACACCCGCATCGATTCCGGCCTTCTCGGGCGAATGGGCATAGAGTCCGACCAGTTCGAATTCGTCGCGGTCGAGCAGGGTTTCGAGGGCCTTGGTTCCGACCCTACCGGTTGTCCACTGGACGACACGCAAGTTGGCCATTTGCTCTCCCCCTCCGCTCGGCGAATGGAAATCAGAGCACAGGCGCAGGCGCGGTGCACGCGCAGTCGGGATAGACCGCACAGGCGATAGGCTCGCCTGCATCGCCACGCCGATGTGCGGCTATACAAGCTTGCCACAGGCGGCCTGCGCAAGGACGGTTCGCCGCACCAATCGCATGGAGCGCGCCCGTGGCAACCAGAACCCTCGATACCAGCGACATCGATCGATACCTCGGCGTTCCGGTTGATAGTTCGGAGCTGCGTGAGCCCGTCTCTGTGACCGACATTCGCCGCTGGGTGCACGGCATGCAGTATCCCAACCGCTTGCATTATGATCCCGATTTCGCCGCCGAAAGCCGCTGGGGCCGGATCATCGCGCCGCAGAGTTTCGCCATCGCTTGCGACGATGGCCACGGCGCTGCGCCCGCTTGCGTCGGCAAGATTCCCGAATCGCACCTGTTGTTTGGCGGCGACGAGTGGTTCTTCCGCGACGTGCGGATCAGGCCGGGCGATCGTATCTCGGTGCTGCGCGTGCCCTATGATTACCGTGTAACCGAAACCGGTTTCGCCGGGCCGACCTGTTTCCAGCGCGGCGACAACATCTACACTAATCAGGACGGTGAGGAGATCGCTGTCCAGCGTTCGACTACGATCCGCTATTCCGCCGAGGCGGGCGGCGAGAGCACCAATGAGGAACAGTTCGAGGAGCCGGTCTGGACCGACGACGAGCTGGAGGAACTCGAAGACCGCAAGTTCGCCTGGATTCAGATGATGCACGATCTGGGGCATGGCGAACGCTGGTGGGACGATGTGCGGATCGGCGACGACTTGCCCGAGCGGGTGTTCGGGCCGCACTCGGTCGCCAGCTTCACGACCGAATTCCGCGCCTATTACATGTCGATCTGGGGCGCCTTCAAGTTCCGCAAGCAGGATCTTGAGGGCATGGGCTTCACCAAGGAGATGGCGGGGCTCGAGAACGATCCCGACATGGCGCTGGTCAATCCGAACCTGACCGACGGCGCCTATTACGGCCCCTCGCGCGGCCACCTCTTCCCCAACTATGCGAGGCGCATCGGCATGCCGCGCGCCTATGGCTATGGCGCTTCGATGGGTTCCTGGGTGACCGACTATCTTGCCGGTTGGGCGGGCGAGCACGGTGCGGTCCACCATGCCTTGTCCAACTATCGCGGTCCGGCGCTGACGGGCGACATTACCGTGCAGACCGCAGAGGTCGTGGACAAGACAATTGACGACGATGGGCGGTATCTGGTCCACGTCAAGCATCGCATGACCAACCA
>JAGREJ010000051.1:0-5219 GCA_020446595.1 Novosphingobium sp.
GCCGACCGAGGCCAGCTCCAGCATTTCCTCATAGGTGATGCGGGTGAGCTTGCGCGCCTTGGCGACGATACGCGGGTCGGTCGTATAGACGCCATCGACATCGGTATAGATGTCGCAGCGATCCGCCTTGACGGCAGCAGCGACCGCCACCGCGGAGGTATCCGATCCGCCGCGCCCCAGTGTCGTGATCCGGTTGTCGGGCGAGAGGCCCTGAAAGCCGGGAATCACCGCAATCTCGCCAGACGCCATCGAGGCCAGCAGCGCCTCGGTATCGATCTGGCCGATGCGCGCCTTGGAATAGGCCTCGTCGGTGCGGAACGGCAATTGCCAGCCCAGCCACGAGCGCGCCCGGCAACCAAGCGTCTGCAGGTGCATCGCCAGCAGGCCCGAGGTGACCTGTTCGCCCGATGCGACCACCACATCGTATTCGGCCGGATCGTGCAGCGCCTGGGCCTCGTCGCAGAACTGGACCAGCCGGTTGGTTTCGCCAGCCATGGCCGATACGACGACCGCGACCTCGTGCCCCGCTTCCTGCTGGCGCTTGACGATCCCCGCGACGGTCCGGATGCGTTCCGTTCCGGCCATCGAGGTGCCGCCGAATTTCATCACGATGCGCGCCAAGGCTTGCGGGTTCCCTTGCTGGAATAAGCTTGCGGGGGCTGTTAGGAGCGCGTCATGGCCAATGCAAGCACACACGAGACGATCCGCCCCGAGGAGGCCGTGCATTTCGGCGCGCTGGCGGCTGGCTGGTGGGATGCGAAAGGCTCATCGGCAATGCTGCATCGCCTCAATCCGGTGCGGCTGTCCTTCATCCGCGATGCAATCGACATGCATTGGGCTTGCAATGCCGATGCATTGCGCCCGCTGGCGGGCAAGCGCGCGCTCGATGTCGGGTGCGGTGCGGGCCTGCTATGCGAGCCGCTGGCAAGGCTCGGCGCCGCGGTGACGGGCGTCGATGCCGCCCCCCAGAACATAGAGGCAGCTCGCGATCATGCCCAAGCGATGGGGCTGAAAATAGAATACCGGCACGGCGAACTGGCGGGCCTCGACCTGCCGCAATTCGATCTCGTCTGCGCCATGGAAGTGATCGAACATGTCGCCGACAAGCAGGCTTTCGTCGCCGCGCTGGCCGCAAGGCTTGCTCCGGAAGGGCTGATGATTCTCTCGACGCCCAATCGCACCGCGCGCTCGCGGCTGCTGCTGGTCGAGGCGGCGGAGCGGCTGGGCGCGGTGCCGAAAGGCACGCACCACTGGCAGGACTTTGCGACGCCCGACGAATTGCGCGACCTGCTGGCCGAAGCCGGACTCGCTATGGGCGAGCCGCGCGGGATTACATGGTCGCCGGTGAAGGGCCTGCGCCTGTCGGACGATCTTGCGCTCAATTACATCGCGACGGCGACCCGCGCCTAACCGAACACCCCTTCGCCAAGGTCGTCCCCGAACGCCGCCAGCCAATCGAGCCCGATACCACCGATATATTCGGCACTTGCCCCCTGACCGGGACCAGTCACGGTTATCTCGTAGCGCACCGTGAACATGCCGCCGCCATCCGGGTCTGGCTCCATGAATTTCACGTCGAAAGAAAAGAGGTCCGGATCGCGTCCGGCTTCGGCGAGCTTCGCCCGTGCCTCCTCGATTTCCTTTTCGTGCAGCGGTTTCATGCCATCCTCCTCGCGCTGACCGGCTCTATGCCAGTCTGCCCGAAGAAGCGAAGCCGAACCAGTCAGTTCATCGCAAGGACCATGTTGCGCACCTGCGGATAGACCTGCGTCTCCCACTTGGAGCCGGAGAACACGCCGTAGTGGCCGACGCCCAGTTGCAGGTGATGGCGCTTGAGGTGTGGCCGAAGCCCGGAACAAAGGGCATGCGCCGCCGCCGTCTGGCCCACGGCGCAGATGTCGTCGCGTTCGCCTTCCACCGTGAGCAGCGCGGTGCGCCGGATCGCGCTGCAATCGACCTTGCGCTCATCGCGATACATCAGTTCGCCCTTGGCCAGCAGCATGCGCTGGAACACCTTGTCGATGGTCTCGAGATAGAACTCGGCCGCAAGGTCCAGCACGGCGAAATATTCCTCGTAGAAATCCTGGATCTTGGCGGCGGCCTCCGCCTCGCCAGCAACAATGTGGCCATAGAGCCTGCGCTGCTGCTCCCAGTGCCGCCCGGAATTCATCGACATGAACGCGGTCAGTTGCAGGAAGCCGGGATAGACCTTGCGTCCCCTGCCGCGATAACGGCGCGGCACCTTGAAGATCACGTTCTTCTCAAACCACGAATAGGGGTTGTTGGTCGCCAGTTCGTTGACCACGGTCGGCGATACGCGCGTATCGACCGGACCTCCCAGCAGCGTGAGCGAGCGCGGCTCGCACGGATCGCGGTCCTCGGCCATGAGCGCGGTCGCCACCATGGCGGGCACGCACGGCTGGCAAACCGCAAGCATGTGCGCGCCCGGCCCAAGCTCGTGCATGAAGCGGATGATGTAGTCGACATAGTCGTCGAAACCGAATCGCCCTTCGGAAAGCGGAACGTCACGGGCGTTCTTCCAGTCCATGATATAGACGTCGTGATCGCGCAGCAGGGTTTGCACGGTGTTGCGCAGCAGCGTGGCGAAATGGCCGGACAGCGGCGCGACCACCAGCATGCGCGGCTGCGGCGTCTGCACATCGGGTTTGGTGAAATGGAGCAGATTGCCGAAGGGCAGATCGAGCGCCACTTCCTCGAACACATCGACTTCGGCATTGCCGACCATGACCCGGTCAATCGCGTAGTCCGGGCGTTTATGCGTCAGTTTCGCACCCGCATAGACCTCGTTGAGAGCCAGGTATCTCCTGATCCACTGGCCCTGCGCGAGCGGGCCAAGCATCCGCTTGCCGAGTCCCGCTGCCGCACCCGCAGCAAATCGCGACGGCGCAAGCAGGTCCGAAAACGCCTGATATCCCCTGTACAGCATAGTGCGGTCCGCGGACTCCTTGACTGGTCAGGCCGATTCGCATTTGCAAACCCCCTGAAATGCGGTCATGCTGCAGTGCATCATCGCGTAATGCAAGCCTGCCTTTCAAACTGACGGGGACTTTGATGAGCGACGCCCAACTTACGATCTCCAGCAAGACCTATTCCGCCTGGTCGCTGCGCGGCTGGCTGTTGTGCCATCTGGCCGGCCTTGATGTGGAGGAAAGCGCGGTCCCCAACGACGAGAGCAACCGCGCCGAATTGCTGCTGCTGTCGCCGTCGGTACTGGTGCCCCGGCTCAGCCACGAAGGCGCGAGCGTGTGGGACACCCTGGCGATCGCCGAGTATCTCAACGAATGTTATCCCGACGCGAAAATGCTGCCGACCGACCGGGTGGCGCGGGCGCATTGCCGCTCGGTCTCGGGCGAGATCCATTCGGGCTTTTCCAACCTGCGCTCGGCCCTGCCGATGAACCTGAAGATGCAGCACGAGAGCTTCCCGATCTTCAGCGGCGCGAAACCTGATATCGAACGGATCGAGGCGATCTGGCAGGAATGCCTGTCGAAATATGGCGGGCCGTTCCTGTTCGGCAAGCGGCCGACAATTGCCGATGCCATGTATGCGCCGGTAGCGACCCGGTTCATCACCTATGCGGTGCCATTGCCACCCGAATGCGAGGCCTATTGCCACACCATCGCCGCATGGGAACCGATGGCCCAGTGGAAGAGCGCCGCTCTAGCCGAGCCCGAGGAAATCGAGGAACTCGACGTCGAGTTCTGAACCTTCTCCAAGACAACTGCCCAGTTCATCGGCGATTCAGCCCCTCGCTCCGAGTAGAGCCGCGGGGAGTGATTGCGCCTGCCGGTCAATGGGTCGGCAGGTTGGGGAGAAAACCACATGTACAAGTCATATGCCGCAACCCTCACGCTGGCTTGCGCGGCCATCGCCTTCACGTCCGGCGTTGCCAACGCCGAACCCTTCAGCGGTGAATACGGGGGAGTGCAGGCAGGCGTCGTCATCTTCGACGAAGACCGGATCACGATTGCCGGTCCGTCGAGCGGAAGCTCCACGGAGCCCACCGCAAGCCTGATCCTCGGCTATCGCACACCGATTTCAGGCAATAGCCCCATCGTCGTCGGTATCGAGGGCGATCTCGGCGCGGTCACCGACAGCATCGACGCGCGATTCGCCGTGTCGGGTATCGCCGGTTACCGGATCGGCGAGAGCGCGCTGGCCTATGGCCGGGTCGGCTACACCTCGATCAGCGGGCTGCCCGACACCAACGGCACCGGTGCGCAGCAGGCGCTAACGCTCGGCGGCGGAATCGAGTTCGCGCTGTCCGACCGGCTCAACCTGCGCGCGGACTACCGGCACGAGGACTTCGGGACTCTCGTCAACTTCACCGACAACGTGATCGATCTGAAGGCCCACGAGATCACCGCGGGCCTGATCTACGAATTCTGACGAAAGTCGGGTTCAGCCCAGCGCGGCCTGCCACTCGGCTTCCTTGAAACCGACCAGCAGGCCGCCGGGATGCTCGACCACCGGGCGCTTTATGCAGCTTGGATTGGCCTCCATCACGGCTACGGCCTTTGCCGCATCGAGATCGGCCTTGTCCGCTTCGGGCAGCTTGCGGAAAGTCGTACCCGCGCGGTTGAGCACTTTCTCCCAGCCTGCCTCTGCGACCCATGCCTTGAGCTTGTCAGGGTCTGCGCCCGCCTTCTTGTAGTCGTGGAACGCGTAATCGATGCCCTGCGCATCGAGCCATTTGCGGGCCTTCTTGACCGTGTCGCAGTTCGGAATGCCGTAAAGGGTGACAGTCAATTCTTGCTCCTGTCGAAGTGGTGAATACGAGGATCGGCGCAGGCGAACAGGGTGTAGCTTTCATAATAGGATTCGCGGCCACGCCGCTGCGCTTCGCGATGTTCGACCTGCGCGCCCCAACTGCGCGCGGACTGTTCATCGGCCCATTCGGACAGCGCGATGACTTCGCCGTCTTCAGCGGTGTAGCTCGTGAACGAGAGATAGCCCGGCTGCGACGCGGCCATTTCCTCCATGCGCGCGGCTTCGGCGTCGTAGACAGCGGCATCGATATCGGCGCGCTTGCGGTTGCGGAACACTACGAGGAACATGGGTCTTACCTTACCGGCGATATGGACAATCGCGCAATTGCGCGACAAAGCCCTGCCCATGAGCATCAACAGCTTCGGCCACCTGCTGCGGTTCACCACCTGGGGCGAGAGTCACGGGCCTGCGCTGGGCGCGGTGGTCGA
>JAGREJ010000051.1:5411-6270 GCA_020446595.1 Novosphingobium sp.
GGATTATAGCGAGGTCGCCAAGGCATATCGCCCCGGCCATGCCGACTATGCCTACGATGCCAAATACGGCTTTCGCGACTATCGCGGCGGCGGGCGGTCGTCGGCGCGCGAGACGGCTGCGCGCGTTGCGGCGGGCGGCGTCGCGCGGCTGGTGATCCCTGAAGTGACGATCCTTGGCTATGTCGCCGAGATTGGCGGCGATGCCATCGACCGGGCAAAATTCGACGCCGGAGAGATCGGCAACAACCCGTTCTTCTGTCCCGATGCGGCAGCGGCCACGCGGTGGGAGAAGCTCGTGGACGATGCCCGCAAGGCCGGTTCCTCGCTCGGCGCTGTCGTCGAATGCGTGGCCAGCGGCGTTCCGGCAGGCTGGGGGGCGCCGCTCTATGCCAAACTCGACGCCGAGCTGGCAGGCGCGATGATGAGTATCAATGCGGTCAAGGGCGTGGAGATCGGCGACGGATTCGCCGCCGCGCGGCTGACCGGCGAAGGCAATGCCGACCCGATGCGGCCTTCATCGACTCCGGGCGAGAACGGCCCGGAATTCACCGCCAACCATGCGGGCGGAATCGCGGGCGGCATTTCGACCGGTCAGCCGGTCACGGTGCGCGTCGCTTTCAAGCCGACCAGCTCGATTCTGACACCGGTCGAGACGATCACGCGAGAAGGCGAAGCAACCGAAATCCAGACCAAGGGTCGCCATGATCCCTGCGTCGGCATTCGCGGCGCGCCGGTCGTCGAGGCGATGATGGCGCTGGTGCTGGCCGATCACAAGTTGCTGCACCGGGGGCAGTGCGGCTGAAATTGCCTGCAACGGCGTGCCGCACAGGCACCCGACGGCAATCATGCAATGAGTTAG
>JAGREJ010000363.1 GCA_020446595.1 Novosphingobium sp.
GCGCTGGCGCACCGATTCCATCTTGAGCAGTTCGGCACGCAGCATCTCCTGCGGATCGACCTGTTCGACAACGCCGCCCGCCACTGCGCTCGGCTCGCCCAGCAGGTTGGTCCAGCTGTCGCTGACCATATCCTCGCCATCCTGAATGCCCGAGGTCCAGTTGGTGAAATTCTCGACCCGCTTCTGCCACCAGCCGGCAGGCTGCGACCTGTACCATGCGACATCGGTGGGCCGGTTACCGCGCACGTCTACCGAACAGGGCGTACGCTGGAAGACGTAAAGCTGCTCGGCCCATTCGGCGAGCGGCGGCACGCACTGGATTCCCGTCGAGCCCGTGCCGATCACGCCGACCGTCTTGCCTTTCAGCCCGGTGAGATTGCCATCGGCATCGCCGCCGGTCACGCCGTAGTCCCAGCGGCTGGTATGGAAGCACGCCCCTTCGAAACTCTCGATGCCGGGAATGCCGGGCAGTTTCGGGCTGCTGTAATGGCCGATAGACGAGACGACGAAGCGCGCGGCGATCTCGTCGCCGCGATCGGTCCTGACGATCCAGCGTTGGCGGTCGCCTGACCAGACAAGGCTTTCAACGCCGGTCTGGAACAGGGCATCGCGATACAAGTCGAACTGCTCGCCGATCAGGCGGCATTGTTCGAAAATTTCGGCGCCCTTCGCGTATTTGTCGCTGGGGACATAACTGGTCTCCTCCAGCAGCGGCATGTAGACCAGCGCGTCCACGTCGCAGCGCACGCCGGGATAGCGGTTCCAGTACCAGGTCCCGCCGAAGTCCGCCGCCTTGTCGACAGTGACGATGTCCTTGACTCCCAGCTTGCGAAGCTGCGCGCCCGAGAGCAGCCCGCCGAAGCCGCCGCCGACGATCAGCACGTCGGCCTCGCGGCTAACCGGTTCGCGGGAGAAGTCCGGATCGGCAAAGGGATCGCGCGCAAACCGTGCGAATGCGCCCTTCATTTCCTGATACTGGCCCAGCCCCTCTGCCTTGAGGCGCTTTGCCCGCTCCTGCTCGTATTTGCGATTGAGCGCGTCGAAATCGATGTCTAGCCGGTTGCTGTCGCTCAAGGGACACCCTCTTGTTTGTCGCAGTCGTTGGCGCTGCAAATTGACATGTCATAAAATCGGTTTCTAATCCCGAGGTCAATCGGCCTCGCGAAGGCCGGAAAAACACGAAGAGAGGATGGCTGACCCCATGGCACAAGATAGCGATCAACGGCTCGCCGGACGGCGCGTGCTCATCACTGGCGCGGCATCGGGCATCGGCAAGGCCACGGCAGAACTGTTCGCGTCCAAAGACGCCAGGCTGGCGCTGGTCGACGCCAATGCCGATGCGCTCAAGGAAGTGGCGGACAAACTTGGCGCTCACGCCTTCCCCTATGACCTCACCGATGTCGAGAATGTCGGCACCATGGTCGAGCAGGCGGCAGAGGCGATGGGCGGGCTCGACGGGGTGGTCAATTGCGCTGGGCTCGGCACTGCGAAGCCCTTGGTCGAGATGGACCTTGCCTTCTTCCGCAAGGTCTCGGCGATCAATTTCGAAGCACCGATCATGATCTGCAAGGCAGCGCTGCCGCTGATGCAAGCCGCAGGTGGCGGCACGGTGGTCAACATCGCCTCGGGTCAGGGCATCCTGCCGAACGCGCCTTTCAACACCGCCTATTGCTCGACCAAGGGCGGGCTGATCGCCTTCACCAAGAACCTCGCGGTGGAAGGCGCTGGCTATGGCGTGCGCGCCAATGCCGTGGCTCCGGGCGTCACCAACACGCCCATGGCGTCGTTCACGTTCAAGGATTACGATAATCCGTCCGACGCGCCGTTCGTCCAGCAATATGCCCTCAAGCGCGTCGCCGATCCGCTCGAAATCGCCAATGCCATCCTGTTCCTGACCAGCGACGAAAGCTCCTATGTCACCGGCTCGGCGCTGGCCGTCGATGGCGGCAGGTGCTTCCATTGAGCGCGGCAGGACAGGATCGCTGGACGCACCGGCCCGATGGCTCGACCTGGGGCGATTTCGGCGCGCATGACCAACGCGGCCGGATGAACCTTATCACGCCTGAAAAGCGGCTCGCGGCCATGCGCGAGGTGCAGGACGGAGAGGTCTTCGTGCTCAGCCTGCCGCTCGACTACCCTGGCGGCGAGCCAGCCGATTCGCCACGCAAGGCCCCGCGCCTTGTCGCCAATTCGCTGGGCGGCCAGCACCTGTGCAACATGCCGCTCACTACCAGCGACGTGACCTGTGACGATACCGTCATCATGTCGCTGCAATACTCAACGCAGTGGGACGCGCTGGTCCACTGGGGGCGGCAATTCGATACAGACGGGAGCGGCGAGACGCGCGCGGTCTACTACAACGGCTATCGCGCGCACGAACATGTCAAATGCGGCGACGAGCATGGCGAAGGCTTTCGCGCCGAGGCGCTGGGCATTCAGAACATGGCCGAGACCGGCGTTCAGGGGCGCGGCGTGCTGGTCAATCTGGTCAAGGCCTTCGGTCGAGAGCGGCAATGGATCGACCACGACATGCTGATGCAGGCCATGACTGACCAGAAAGTCGAAGTCCGCGAAGGCGATATGCTGCTGCTCTACACCGGCTATGGCGACGCATTGATGGCCGCGAACCGCAAGCCCGACGAAGAAGAACTGGCCAAGGTCGGCGCGGTACTGAAAGGCGCGGACCAGCGCCTGCTCGACTGGATCGACGAGGCCGGGATCACCGCCGTCATCTCGGACAATCAGGCGGT
>JAGREJ010000052.1:0-1436 GCA_020446595.1 Novosphingobium sp.
ATGCAGGGCGCCGCGCGCGGAGTCGAAGGCTACTGTTTCCTGCCGATGTTTTGGGTAGGCGGCCTGACCATCACGCTGTTCCCCAACTGGGCTCACGGTGCACCGACGTTGTTCACCGACCGCACTCTGGTGAACAGCCGAGGGGCGATGGGCAGCGTCCTGTCCGACGACGATCTCAAGGCCATGACCGAGAAGATGGCCAAACCCTATTGGGGTCTGGGCATGACCGAGACGCTTGGTCCCTATTCCTATGGCGACGATGTGCGCGCTCCGGGCAGGCCGATGTGCGCGCCGATGGATCACTGGGCCGAGCGTTACGATGTCCGTGTGGCCGACGAAAACGATCAGCCGGTCGGCGATGGCGAAATGGGCGAGATGCAGGTGCGCGGCTATCCGGTGTCGCCGGGCTTCCACAAGATCGAAAAGAGCGAGATGTTCACCGCCGACGGCTATTTCCACACCGGCGACGTCTGTCTTGTCGATGGCTCGCGCGTCCACTTCATCGGCCGCAGCGGCGACATGATAAAGACCGCAAGCTCCAACGTGTCACCCGCCGAGGTCGAACTGGAAATGCAGTCGATCCCGGAAATCCACAACGCCTATGTCACGGGTATTCCCGACCAGGAACGCGGCCAGTTGGTCGTCGCGGCGGTGGTCGCGCGCGAAGGCGTCGACAAGCTCGATTTCACCGAGATCGAAGCTGAACTGCGCAAGAACCTCGCGGGATACAAGGTCCCGCGCGCCTATGTGCAGATCGATCGCGACGAAATCCCGATGCTGCACTCGAACAAGGTGTCGAAGCGCCTGCTCTCCGACCTGATGGTCGAGAAGCTGGGGCGCTAGCGCAACAGCACTGGCACAGCCGTCGGACCGCGCTGTTCGAAGCCGCCGCCGATCTCGGGCATGGGCGCGTCTGGATCGAGACGCATGTCCGGAAAGGCGTCGAACAGTGCATTGATCGCATGCATCATCTCGACCTTGGCGACGTTCATGCCGAGGCAGCGATGGACGCCAAGCCCGAAGGCAAGGTTGGTGATCTTGGGCCGGTTGATGTCGAAGACGTCGGGATTGTCCCAGCGCGAGGGATCGCGATTGGCAGGCCCGATCCCCACCTCTACGATGTCGCCTTCGGAAATCTTGTGGCCGCGGAGCTCGGTGTCGCGGGTGGCATTGCGATAGAAATACGGCGCGGTCGGGTTCCAGCGCAGCGATTCCTCGACCGCGTCTTCGACCAGCGAGCGGTCGGCCTTTACCTGCGCGAGCTGATCGGGATTGGTGAGCAGCGCGAACAGCGTGATGCCCATCTGCCGCCAGGAGGTGCCGCCCCCCGCGATCATCACGATCTTCACCAGATGCATGATCTCGCGGTCGGTCATCAGCCGCGGTTCGACACCGGGTTCGCGCAGGGTCGCATCGAGCAGCACGCTGACGAGGTC
>JAGREJ010000052.1:1487-8348 GCA_020446595.1 Novosphingobium sp.
TGAGCCGGAGTTCCGGAGCGACACCGGCGTTCTCGACGCTGTTGACGTGGGCATGGCGGAACCGAAGCGCCTCGTCGCCCTCGAGCCCGATTGCAGTGGTGATGGTATAGACCGGAATGCGCGCGCAGATTTCCATGTTGAGATCGGCGCGATCGCGGGTCTTCAGCCGGTCGATCAGGCGCTCGACGATCGAATCGATGGTGAATTCGCGCCACCAGCCCAGCGCCTCGGGCATCAGGAACTTGGGCTGGATCGTCTTGCGGAAGGCGCGGTGCAGCGGCGGGTCCATTTCGAGCACCGAGAGCGTCGGCTCGTTGCGCTCATTGGGCATGTGCGAGATATGGTTGGAAAAGGTCGTGGGGTCGCGGAACACTTCCTCGCACGCCTCGTAGGTCAGCACTGTCCAGTGCTGGCGGCCCTCCATCAGGGGATGGCGGTTGTAATAGGGAAGGCCGAGAAGCTCGCGCAGCCTGCCCTTGTGGACGGGCGCCTCGGCGCGCAGCTTGTGGATCGCCGGGAAGGGATCGATCTCGACGTAGTTGCCCATGTGCTTGGCTTCCGACGCGACATCGTAAAGCTTGCTGTAGAGCGGATCGTCGGCGGTCAGCACGTCTTCCATGCGGGTCTCCCTTTACGCGAACGCCGCGCCGGACCGGCTGGTCCGACGCGGCCTGCGTTCTTTCATTGGCCAACGCGGCGCATCAGTCGACGCGCAGGAACTTCTTGGCGTTGTTGCAGATGATGTCGCGGATATCGTCCTCGGGCACGCCCTCGAAATCGCGCAGGATCACCTGATGCGAATTGGGGAAGGTGGTTTCCGAGTGTGGATAGTCCGACGACCACATGATGTTCTTGCCGCCCGGCTGGTTGCGCATGAGGATGCCGGTGCGGTCGTTGATGAACGAGCCCCAGACATTCTGGTCCATGTAATAGCTCGGCGGGTTCTTCAGCTCGCTCTGGGTCCAGTACCGCTGCTTTTCCCAGGTGCGGTCGCAGTATTCGGCGAACCACGCCATCCAGCCCACGCCTGATTCCACAGAGGCGATGCGCAGGCCGGGGAAGCGGTCGAACACGCAGTTGTAGATAAGGATGCCGATCGGCTCGGCCATGGCCAGCTTGCTCATCGGCATGTCGGCGAGGAAGAATTCCTTTTGGCCGAAGCGCGGCACCCTGCCGCCGAGGTGGAAGGTCAGCGCCAGATCGAGATCGACAATGGTCGCCCAGAATTTGTCGAAGGCCGGATCGCTGTATTGCAGCGGGCTATTGCGATCGCCGGTGAGCGCCGAGACCTGTCCGTCCTTGAGCGCGGCGACGCCTGAGCTGGTTGACCATGCATCCTTGTTCTGCGGGAAGGCGGGCATGTTGATCGCCTTGAAGCCCATCTTGGCGAGCTTCTTGACCTGCTCGACCGTCTCGTCGACGTCGCGCATGGTGACGTAGCCGACCGGGAACAGGCGATCAGGCGCCGCCTGCGCAAAGTCCATGACCCAGCGATTGTAGGCATCGTAGCTGGCGATGTAGAGTTCGTTGTCCTGCGTGCCGAGCGGGCCGCCGCCGAACATCAGGGCATAGTCCATGCCGTCGGTGTCCATGTCGCCAAGGCGCACTTCCGGATCCCAGATCGGACGCACGTCGGTCACGCGGCCCTTCATCTTGAAGTCCTTGCCCTTGCGACCGGCCTGGTTGTTTATCATCATGAACGGGGTCTTCTTGCCCTCGAACACGATGTAGTCGGCGTCGTCTTCGTGGACGAGCTGCGGCGCGCGATCCTTCAGGTGCGCGGGAAGATAATTCGCCCACATGTCCTTGGGCGGATCGATGTGCGCGTCGATGTCGAAGATCGGGCCGAGATGCCAGTTCTCGACCTTGCCACTGACGATTTGCGGATCGGCTTCACTCATGTCCCAAACTCCTCATCGAAACCCGGTTTTACATTAATTCGAAATATCGAATTTATTATCGCGATTTTGAACGAAAGAGTCAAGGGACTCCGACGCCGCATCGCAACGGGATGGCGCACCTTACCACCCCCTCGGCCCGCCTCAAAACACCACGCCCTTGACCTTGAGGTCGATGATCGCGTCCTCGTCGTAGCCCAGCGAACCGAGGATCGAGTCGCTATCGGCACCGAGATCGGGCGAGCGCGCCGCCTTCAGGGTCTCGCCGCCGAACATCCACGGCAGGGCGACCAGCGGAATGGTGGTGCCGTCGCCGTAGTCGACCGTCTGGACCATGTCGTTGGCCATGACCTGCGGATCCTTGTGGATTTCACCGACGTGCTGGACAATGTCCCACTGCCCGTCCTGCCGCCCGAGGATCTCGCGCCACTCGTCGACCGTGTGCGAAGCGAACAGCGCCACCATCTCGGGCATGCATGTGTCGATATTCTCGCGGCGCAGCGCGTCGGTCGCATAGTCCGGGTTGGCGGCAAGGTCTGGCCTTCCGGCGGCCTCGCAGAAGCCCTGCCAGTACTTGTCTGCTTGCAACATGCACAGCGCGACAAAGCGGTCGTCCTTTGTCCGATAGGTGTGGACCAGCACGTTGAAGGGCTTGGGATTGGGCGGCTTGGGAAACTTGGTGATCCCGTCCATCGTCGATTGACCGATCAGCCGCTGCATCGACCACATGGCCGTTCCGAGCAGCGAGACATCGACCTGAGATCCTTCGCCGGTGCGCTCGCGCTTGGCCAGCGCGGCGCAGATCGCACCGGCCAGCATCGCGCCCGACATGGTGTCGCCGAAAGCGGGGCCGGGCGCGGGCACGGGATAGGGCGCGCCGTCTTCGGTCATCGTCGAGGAAATGCCGCTGCGCGCCCAGTAGGTGATCGAATCGTAGCCGCCCTTCTCGTTCTCGGGGCCTTTCGGGCCGGTGCCGCAACCGGCCGCATAGACGATGTTGGGAAATCGCGAACGGATCGAATCGGCGTCGATGCCCATCTTGCGGCGCGCGGGTGGCAGCAGGTTGGTGAGGAAGACGTCTGCGCCATCAACGAGCTTCATCAGCACCTCGCGCCCTTCCTCCATCTTGAGGTCGAGCGTGATCGATCGTTTGCCGCGGTTGTAGCTCTCCCACGACAGGTCGACCCGGCTCTTGTCCATGCCGCCGATCTGCAGGCCGCGCAGCGGATCGCCGCTGGGCGGTTCGACCTTGATGACGTCGGCGCCGAGATCGCTCAGCACCCCGCCGCACGAGGGCACGAAGGCCCACATCGCCACTTCCACAACCTTGAAGCCTTCAAGCGGTCTGCTCATTCTCATCCCCGATTTTGTGCTATCCGAGTATCGGACGCGCCAGAACGGCGCGTGCCCGAAATTCTCTATTTCGAAGCATTGAACGAAATAGCGAATTGCGTCAATACGAGCGCCAGACCCATAACAAGCGAGAGATGCCGCCCATGTCCAGCCCTGCAAACGCCCCCGACCAGCCCGCTTGCGCGGTTGCCGCCACTGCCGAACAGGCGCTCGATCCGGCCTGGCTGACCGAGGCGCTGGCAGGCGTCAGCGGCGGCAAGAAGGTCACTTCGGTCGAGCAGGTCGAATATCTCAAGACCATGGCGACCAAGATTCGCTTTACCGTGACCTACGACGGATCGGACGAGCGCCACGCCTATTGCGTCAAGGGACTGCTGGACATCGATGAAGGCAATTCATCGCTCGGCTCAACCTGCCTGGCCGAGGCCGATTTCTACTGCAAGCTAGCGCCGCAGATGCAGGTGCGCGTGCCCGATTGCCTTGTCGCCGTGATCGATCGCGAAGCGCAGAACGCGACGATCATCATGCGCGACGTCATCTCGCAGGGCGGCACCTTCTGTTCCGCGCTCGAGACATTCACGGCAGACGATGCCGCATCGAGCCTTTCGCAGCTGGCCGCGCTCCATGCTTCGCAGGGCCTGATCGCAAAGGAAAGCTGGGTCCAGCCGCGCGCCGCGCAGATTGCGCGCATGCCCAACCTGACGGGCGACTCGATCCAGGGCCTGATGGACGATCCGCGCGGCGACAACCTGACCGCCGAAGTGCGCAACGGCGCCAATATCCTTGCCGCGATGCGCGCCTTCGCCGACCGCTCGGATGCGCGGCCACAGTTCCTGCTTCACGGCGACAGCCACGCGGGCAACATCTTCCGCACCAGCGAGGGGCTGGGACTGATCGACTGGCAAGTGATCCAGCATGGCGGCTGGGCGCTCGATGTCGCCTATCACTTGAATGCCGTACTGCCGACCGAGGTCGCCGAGGTCGAGGAACGCCGCCTGGTCAACGATTATCTTGCGCGGATGCGCGCTTCGGGGATCGACATGCCAGGCGACGAGGAAGCCTGGACGCAATACCGCGAAGGCGTCGCCTATGGCCTGTTCATGTGGGCGATCACCCGCCGCGTCGATCCGCCGATCATCTACCGTTTCACCGACCGGCTCGGCAAGGCGGCGATGCGGCACGAGACGTTCAGGCTGCTGGGTATCATCTAGACTGCAAGCGTGCAGCGCTCAGCTTGAAAGACAGGGCGACAGCGTCTCGTTCGCTCGCATCGCATTCTCGGAACGCCTGTTCAAAATTGGCTATCACGTCGTTCAGGGCCGCACGCGCGAGCAGGCGGCCGCGCTCGGTCACGGTAACGTGCACACTGCGCTTGTCGATGGCGCTGGGATGTTTCTTGACCAGCTCCATGGCTTCGAGCCTTGCGACAGCCTTCGTTACTGCGCCGGCAGTCAACACGACGGACCGCTTGATCTCGCTCATCGTCAGTTCCCGATCGGTCCGGGCAATGAGCGTGGACAATACCCGCATCTCGGCAGGAATCAGGCCGTGAGGCTTCAAGACGGTTTCGAGAGTCTGCTCCCATAGCCGGGCGATCCGGCTCAGTAGCATCGCGTTCTCCACATACCAGAAGTCGGAAGACTGCAGACCGGCAGCTTCCATGAGACGATTCGAAACATCATCCTCGGCGGGACGATCGCGCCTGTCCTCGCTGGGATTTCCGGTTGACAGTTCACTCATGCGCTATAATTAGTTTCCTAGGAAATTAAATTCGAGATGGGCGAGGTTAAAATGATCTACCCGGGATACTCCGCGTGCAAGCGTCTGGCTGCGCCTGCGAATGTCATGGCCCTGGCAGCGGTACTTGCTGCAACCCTGCCTTGCTCGGCTTTTGCCAGTGACAAGCCGAACATTGCAGCATTGCCCGCGCCCGTCCCGCCCAATCCGTATCTCGCGCCCAGCGCAAATCCGGTGGCCCACCGCAATTCGGCGCAGCAGGATTCCTCGCTGGTGCGCGGGCCGGAAGGGCCATCACGCGAGGTTGCCGAAGACGAACTGGACTGGTTCTTCACTGGCCCCGGCCATTACGGTGCTTTTACGGGAATTACCACGCAGGATGGCCGCCGCATCGATTGGACGAGCGGCCGCGACGCCATCATCAAGTATGACGGGATTGGGCACAAATTGCTTGCGGCCTATCCGATCGGCAAAGGCCCCTTCTACACGCCGCAATCTGCCGACGCGGCGATTGCCGCAGTATTTTCCGCCCCGCCAGAGGCCCGTCCCATGGAGGCGCTCAAGCTCGCGGCGCAAATTCAGCGCGGGCTCGTCGGCATCTATTCGCTGGTCGATCGCGACGGCAACTTCGTAGTTGGCGGCGCCAAGGGAGTGACCATTTACGGCAACGCGGAGGCAGGCAACCCCGACTCTCCCATCAAGGTGATCCGCACATGGCAGGCGCCACCCGTTGCAGGCGACCTGGTCGGCATCAACATGACTTACGATGGTTGGCTGGTGTTCGTTTCCGAAGGCGGAGATGTGCTCGTCGTGAGCCGGGATTTCACGAAGTATCATAGTGTGAGACTTCGACATGCCGAGAATGCAGAGGCATACGCCGAGCATGTGAAGAAAAATTCGTCGCCCGGCTATACGTGGGTCCGCAACAATTATCCGGTTGATAAGGACGGAGGAATCTACGTCGTCTCAGCCGGCTACGTGCACAAGGTAGTCTGGACCGGCGAGAAGCTGTCGCTCGATCCGAAGGATGGCGCATGGTGCGAGCCCTATCCCGACAGTTCGGGCAATGGCACTGGCGCGACACCCGCTCTCATGGGTTTCGGACCCAACGAAGATCACCTTCTGACCTTTACGGACGGTGACCGGGTCATGAATGTCGTTGCCTACTGGCGGGACGGAATCCCGAAAGACTGGAAGCAGATCCCCGGTTCGCCCAGCCGCCGCATGGCAGGCATGGCCCGGGCCGACATGGGCAATCCGAATGCAACCGACGTCCAGACCGAGCAGGCAACGATTGTCTCGGGATATGGGGCACTGGTGGTGAACAACGCTCCTGCGACCGTGCCGGCCGGATTCCCGCCGGTTGGCAAACGCGTGCTTGTTGGTCTTCTTGGCGCAGACCCTCGTTTCACGCCTCACGGTCTGCAGAAGTTCGAGTGGGACCCTGCCAGACGGGAACTGAAGCTTGCCTGGACCAGTAAGGTCGCTTCGCCGAACGTCGTTCCCTTCATCAGCGCGGCATCGAATATGGTCTATACGATGGGCGTGCGCGACGGTCAGTGGACGCTTGAAGGAATCAACTGGTCGACCGGCGAGTCTTCCTTCCACCGGGTTCTGCCTGGCGAGAAATATAACGGCTTCTATTCCGGTCTCATCCAAACCGACGAAGGCGACATCATATTCGGCACGCCATTCGGTCGCGCGCGGATACGACGTTAGGCAGGTTTCGAACGATCCACGGTTCGGCCTGAGTGAGGGCCTAGCCGCCAACCATATCGCGGCTGCTCACCACGTAGGCAGGTTTGCCCGTCGCTTCGTTGGCCATGATCTGGATCGGACCGTTGTTGACGATGAAATAGACGCAGTCTTCCAG
>JAGREJ010000052.1:8426-13080 GCA_020446595.1 Novosphingobium sp.
CCGCTGAGCATGAAGAAATGCGCATCGTGCAGGTGGACATGCGGCGGAGCGGTGTAGCCCTTGTTCCAGCGCAGCAGGCTCGCCCAGCTGCCGGTCTCGACGTCCGTCCACAGCAGCTTCGACCAGGCCATGCCGGGATCTGTCTCGACCCAGTCCTTGTCCGCCGCACCGGCCAGCGCCAGCGGGATTTGCGCAGAAATCATATCGGTCATTGTCTCTTCTCCAATCCGTTCAAGTGTTCAAAGCTCCGAGTGATAGTCTAACAATGTCGAGATGGTTGCTTACCCTAGCGATGCTTAAATGTTGGAAAATCTAAATTTTATCCGACAATGAGTATTCCATCGTTACGCTCAAGCTGTGGTGGAGAACTTCCATTATCGAAAATCCACCATTGCGCTCCTCCCCTACCGCGTCGATCTATATCGCTTTGGCAAAGCATAATATTGGCATCCGATTCAAACCACCGCTCAGGAGCTTTGATCTTCGATTTCCAAACAGGATTTGCTGCGGCGATTGATCTTAACTCTGAAGCATTTTCAGGGGCATTGCGCCGCTTCCAAGTCCCGCTAGGCTCATCGCCACAACTGTAGGTTGAACCATCCGAGATTGACGCGCAGCCATTCAATGCGATTGCGAGACCCAACGATACAGCGGATTTCAAAAGCCGGGACTCGAGCGGGCTTGTTGGACCTTTTGGCCAGAACTGGTCCGGCCAGCTAATCATTCAAATGATAGTCCAGCAGCGCCAGCGTGCTGGCCCAGCTCACCCGGTGGTATTGCGCGTCATAGGCGATGCCCGGCGCGACGCCTTCGTGATCCGGGTCAGTAAACGAATGCTGCGCATGGCTGAACAGCGTGAGCTGGTGCGTGACTTCGGCCTCGCGCATTTCGGTCTGGAAAGCGAGGTAATCGTCCATCGGCGCGAAGGGATCCTGCCCGGCGCAGAACGCGACGACTTCCGCGATCACGCCGCCTTTCTTCGCGGGGGCGTGGGTGGGCAATATGCCGTGATAACTGACCACGCATTTCAGGTCCGCGCCGCTGCGTGCGAGTTCGAGCACGCATTTGCCGCCGAAGCAGTAGCCGATCGCGGCCAGCCGCGCCTCGTCGGCGAGGTCCATCGCGCTGACATGTTCGAACCATTCGATCACGCGTCCGCGCAGCAGTTCGGGCCGGTCGAGCAGGCCCATGTAGGCAGCGCCAGTGGTTTCGGGCGTGGTGAGGTCGGTGCCGCTGTCATAGATGCTGGCCGCGACCGCGAGGTAGCCCATGTCGGCAAGCGCGCGCACGTTGCTCTCGAAGGTCGGGCCGGTTCCTCCCGCGCCGGGAAACAGCAGCACCGTGGGGTGCGGGCCGTTCCCACCTTCCGGGCGGGCAAGGAAGCCGTCCATCGCCACGCCGTCGTGCGCGCAACTTGTCGTCTCGAATGCGATCATGGTTCCCGATCCTCTCCCCTTTTTGTTTTCCCACTTGTGGAACCGCGTTGCCGCGCTGTCAAAGCGCCTCGCGTTGCCCGCGAGGGTGACCCATGCCATACCGCCCGCCATGGCCAAGGCCGACTTCTCGACGCCCCGCCCGCTCAGGATCGGCCTGATCGTGCTGATTGCGCTGATCCACGTCGCCGCCTTCTTCGGCCTGATGCGAGCCTTCGCGCCGGGTGTGGTCGATCAGGCTGTCGAAAAGGTGACGTCGGCGATTTTCGTGACGATCACCGCGCCGACTCCCACTCCGACTCCGCCACCGCCTCCGCCCAGGGCCAGCACCGAGCGCGAGCAGGGGGCAGAGGGCGCGGCTGGCAAGAAGGCCAAGCCGCGCGAAGAGACCGCGCCCGAGGCCAAGATCGTGATTTCCGAGAAGCCCGCGCCCAAGGCGAGTTCGACGGGCACCGAGAACCGTTCTGGCGCATCGCAGGGAGAGGGCACCGGCGCTGGCAACACGGGCTCGGGCACCGGAGCAGGCGGCGAAGGTTCGGGGCAGGGCGGCGGGATCGCCGCCAAGGCGGAAAAGATCGCGGGCGACATCAATTCGGCGCGCGACTATGACCGCAAGACGCGCGATCTCCGGCTCGGCAAGAGCGTGACCGTTGCGATCACGGTCGGCGTGGACGGCAATCCGAAAGGCTGCCGCGTGGTCCGGCCCAGCCCCGACGACGCGGCGAACCGCACCACCTGCGATCTGGCCATGAAGCGTTTCCGGTTCCGGCCCGCGACCAACCGGGCGGGCCAGCCGGTCGAGTCGGTCTACGGCTGGCAGCAACGCTGGTGGGATCCGCGCCAGTGATTGGCAGCCTGGTTATGGAAAAGGTCACATCTGCGCGGTAAGGACCGGCCATGACCCAGATCGTTCCTGTCATCCTGTGCGGCGGCAGCGGCACCCGGCTGTGGCCGCGCAGCCGCGCCAGCAAGCCCAAGCCGTTTCTGCCACTGATTGGCGAGAGGACCATTTTCGAGGAAACTCTGGCGCGCTGTGCGCCGTTTTCCGGGCCGATTGTAGTGACCGGGGCGGCGCATCTGCCTCATGTCGAGGCGCAATTGGGCACCATCGATGCGGCAATCGTGGTCGAGCCGAAGGCAAGGAACACTGCCGCCGCCATTGCGCTCGCTGCTTTGCGCCTGCCCGAGGACGCGGTGATGCTGGTCTGCCCCTCCGATCACCACATCGGCGACCCCACAGCCTTCGCAGAGGCCGCGCGCAAGGCAGCCGCTTTGGCGAGCGAAGGCTGGATGGTGAGCTTCGGGATCGAAGCGACCGCTCCCGAAACCGGCTACGGCTACCTCAAGCGTGGCGAACCGCTGGACAATTGCGGTTTTCGCACCGCCCAATTCGTCGAAAAACCCGATCTCGAACGGGCGAAAGGCTTTCTCGTCGAGGGCGGTTATGACTGGAACGGCGGCATCTTCGCGTTTCAGGTCGGCAGGTTTCTCGGCGAGCTGGAGGCGCACGCACCGGGAATCGCCGGGCCGGTCCGCGAGGCGGTCACCAATGGCCACGAGCAGGGCAGGCTCTTTCACCCTGACGCCGACGCCTTTGGCAAGGCCGAGTCGATTTCGGTCGACTATGCGGTCATGGAGAAAACCGGTCAGGCCGCGCTGGTCCCGGCACGCATGGACTGGTCGGACATAGGCAGCTGGGAATCGCTGCACATGGCGCGCGACAAGG
This sequence comes from Novosphingobium sp., assembly GCA_020446595.1. Lineage (GTDB taxonomy): Bacteria > Pseudomonadota > Alphaproteobacteria > Sphingomonadales > Sphingomonadaceae > Novosphingobium. The sequence continues at coordinate 11,586 of JAGREJ010000052.1, forward strand.
ACGCCGATGGCAATTCGGTGCGGGGCAAGGCCGAACTGGTCGATTGCCGCAATGTGCTGGTCGAGAGCGACGGGCCGCGCGTCTCGGTGATCGGGCTGGAAGGCGTTGTCGTCGTGGTCGATGGAGACGAAGTACTGGTGACCAGCATGGACGGCGCGCAAAAAGTCGGCAAGCTCGACGGAGCGGCCAATCAATGAGCGCAGTCCTGCCCGTCCGGCAGGTCGCCAAGCCTTGGGGCCGCGACGCACTGCCAGCGCCGTTTGCCGCGCCGCAGGGCGAGCGCGTGGGCGAGATCTGGTTCGAGCCGCCGCCGCAACTGCCTTCGCTGCTCGTCAAATACATTTTCACCAGCGAAAAGCTCTCGGTGCAGGTCCACCCGTCCGACGCGCAGCGACCGGGACATGGCAAGGAAGAATGCTGGCTGATTGTCGATGCCGAGCCGGGCGCGAGCCTTGGCATAGGCTGTCGCGAAACATTGAACCCCGACGCGCTGCGCGCCGCGGCGCTCGATGGCAGCATTGAAAATCTGATGGAATGGCATCCGGTCAAGGCGGGCGACTTCTTCTTCATTCCCGCCAACACCGTCCACGCCATCGGTCCCGGTGTGAGCCTGATCGAAGTGCAGCAGAACAGTGATGTGACCTATCGGCTTTATGATTATGGCCGCCCGCGCGAATTGCACCTCGATCAGGGTGTAGCGGTGGCGCGGGCGGAACCCTATCCGGCGCACCTGCGAGGCAGCGCGCCACTCGGCGAAAGCGCAAGGCTGGTCGATGGCCCCTTGTTCCGGCTCGATCAGGTGACGGGCGACGGTGTGGGACAGGTGGCCGATGACTACGCCGGAGCGCCCCTGCTGGTGATTCCGCGCGATGCGTCCGCCACGATAGGGGGACAGGAGATCGCGCCGGGCCAGTGCGGACTCGCATCGTCGGTGCACGACCTCGCCCTGTCGCCGCGCGGCACTTATCTGCTGGCGCAACCGCTCTGACACTTGATCCGCGCGCGGGGCTCTTGCAAAGGACTGCCCGACCAGTTTTGGGAGTCAGTCCTTGTCCAAAGTCCATCCGGTCCCCGCAGAGTGGGCCAGCCGCGCGTTCGTCAATGCTGAACGCTACCAGGAGATGTATCGCCGCTCGATCGAGGAGCCGGAAGCGTTCTGGCGCGAGGAATCGGCCCGGATCGACTGGATCAAGCCCTGGACCAAGTTGAACGAATGCAGCTTCAATGAAGCCGACTTCGGCATCAAGTGGTTCGAGGACGGCACGCTCAATGTCTCGGTCAACTGCATCGACCGGCATCTCGATACGCGCGGCGACGAGCTCGCGATCATCTGGGAAGGCGACGATCCCGCCGAATACCGCACGCTGACCTACCGGCAGCTGCACAATGCCGTCTGCCGCGCGGGCAACGGGCTGCGCGCGCTGGGCGTGAAGAAGGGCGACCGGGTCACGATCTACCTGCCGATGGTGCCCGAAGCGGCCATCGCCATGCTGGC
>JAGREJ010000052.1:13139-14237 GCA_020446595.1 Novosphingobium sp.
CGCATCCAGGACTGCGACAGCAAGGTCGTCATCACCGCCGATGGCGGCATGCGCGGCGGCAAGGTCGTGCGCCTGAAAGACAATGTCGACGAGGCGCTCAAGCAATGCCCCTCGGTCGAATCCGTGATGGTCGTCGGCCGTGCCGGCATCGAGATCGACATGAAGGAAGGGCGCGATTGCTCGTGGTATGCGCAGCTCAGCCTGTCCGACGATTGCGAGCCGGAAGCGATGAACGCGGAAGATCCGCTGTTCATCCTCTATACCTCGGGCTCGACCGGCAAGCCCAAGGGCGTGCTGCATACCACCGGCGGCTACCTCACCTGGGCGGCGATGACGCACCAGTACGTCTTCGATTACCGCCCCGGCGACATCTACTGGTGCGCGGCGGACGTGGGCTGGGTCACCGGCCATTCCTATGTCGTCTACGGGCCGCTCGCCAATGGCGCGACCCAGGTGATGTACGAGGGCGTGCCCAACTATCCCGATCACAGCCGCTTCTGGCAGATCGTCGACAAGCACAAGGTCAATATCTTCTACGGCGCGCCGACGGCGCTGCGCGCGCTGATGCGCGAAGGCGACGAATGGGTGAAGAAGACTGACCGCTCTTCGCTGCGCCTGCTCGGTTCGGTNNACGGCGATCCGCGCGCTGATGGGCGCCGGCGACGATTTCGTCACCAAGACCTCGCGCAAGAGCCTGCGCCTGCTCGGTTCGGTCGGCGAGCCGATCAATCCCGAGGCGTGGGAATGGTATTACAACGTGGTCGGCGATGCGCGCTGCCCGATTGTCGATACCTGGTGGCAGACCGAAACCGGCGCGGCGATGATTACCGGCATGCCCGGCGCCATCGACATGAAGCCGGGCTCTGCCTCGCTACCGATGTTCGGCGTGGTGCCGCAACTGGTCGATGGCGAGGGCGCGGTGCTCGAAGGCGCGACCTCGGGCAACCTGTGCCTGACGCAAAGCTGGCCTGGCCAGATGCGCACCGTGTGGGGCGATCACGACCGCTTCTTCCAGACCTATTTCAGCACCTACCCCGGCAAGTATTTCACCGGTGACGGCTGCCGGCGCGACGAAGACGGCTATTACTGGATCACCGG
>JAGREJ010000364.1 GCA_020446595.1 Novosphingobium sp.
GGTCACGAGTTGCAATGCGGGCACCAGTTCTTCGCCAAGCGGCACCAACAAGAAGAAGTAAAACAGCGGGAAAGCCAGTGCCGCTGTCACGCGCACGCCGAAGAACAGCGGCACGGTCGCAACCAGCAATGCGACAGCGCCAAGCTGGCGGGCAAGATCGAGCCCCGAGAATGCGCCGAGCAGCCACAGCAGTGCAGCGCCCGCACAGGGTATCAGCGCGGGCCACCAGATTTGCGGGGCAATCTGGGCGATCTCGCCGCGCCGCTGATAGACCAGTGCCGCGAGAATCGCGGGGATCAGCAGGATGTGATTGAAGGTCGAACTGTTCCACGCGATCGATGCGATCCGGGACCAGTCGCTTGCAAAGGCAATTGCGAGCGCCACCCAGGCCGCCAGCGCGGCCGGAAGCGCCGCACGCCACGCCTCGGGTATCCGGTCGAACATTCTGCCGGTCGAAGCAGGCACCGCAAAGGCGTCAGGCGGCATCGCGCAGCCCTCCACCCGGAAATCCGAGCCAGTCGGCAAGCGGGGCAAGCGCAGCATGCCAGCTTGCCTCGGCGAGGATCCATTCGCGCGCGGCGGCGCCCATCGCCTGCGCGCGCTCCTGCGAACGCACCAGCCCGATCACCGCATCCGCGAGTTCGCTATCGGTTTCGCCAATCCTGAAATGCTCGCCGTCGCGGGCGGGAATGCCTGTCGCCGCGCCGGGGCTGAGCACTACCGGCAGCGCCATCGCCATGGCCTCAAGCACCTTGTTCTGAACGCCGCGCGCTATATCCAGCGGCACAAGCGCAAGGTCCGCGCCTTTGAGCCACTCGCGCATGTCGGGCACCCTGCCCCAGACGAACATGCCCTGCTTGCCATGGCGGGCAAGCAGGCGCTCGGGCGGATTACGACCTACAACATGGAAGCTCGCGGAAGGAAATTCCTTGCACACCAGTGGCATGATCGAGTCCATCGCGCGTTCGGCGGCCTCGATGTTCGGCGCGTAGTCCATCTGGCCGGTGAACACGATCTTCGGACCGGTCATTTCCGCCAGCTCGCGGGCAGTCCCGGCAGCAGCAGGATCGAAGAACGCCGCGTCCAGACCATTGCCCATGGTTCGCACATCGGCTTTCACGCCCGCGGGCAGGCGAGAGACGAACAGATCGCGCTCGTTGTCGCTGATAAGCACAGACAGGTCCGCCCGCGCAGCCAGTCGCGCTTCCTCGCGCACGAGTTCGCGGCCTTCGCGCGCATCGATCCAGCCACGCGGTCCGGACTTGTTCTGCCCGTAGGCCTCGAACTTGGCCGAATCGACATCGACGAAATCCATCACGATCCGGCCGCCGAACGCGGCGGGCACATATTGCCCCATTTGCCCCGAAAAGACGTAGATCGCGCTGATCGGGCGACTGGCGAGCACGTCGGCAACGTAGGCATCGAGCGCAGGCGAATGGAAAGCGGTGACGCTTACCGGCTTGCCGGTCGCCAGTGCCTCGAGTCCTGCCAGCGCCAGTGGTTTGGACCGTCGCGCGAGACAATAGGTCTCGGCAATTGCCGCCAGCGCCTGTTCCTCGGCCCTGTCGTATTCGTCCTCAGCCAGCGTGGCGACGTGGACCGGCGCGAGATCGGCCAGTCGCCTGAGCACGTGATGCGAGCGAATCTTGTCGCCCCGATCCGGCGGGAACGGGATGCGATGGGCGATGAACAGGATTTCGGACATTATCCGAGACCGCGGGCGATGGGAGGCCCCAGTCGATTGGCAAGACCGAGCGGCAGGCGCTGCCACACCGCAACCTGCAATGCGTGCTTGGCACTGTTGGGATTGGCGTCACGCTCCTGCGCGCCGGGTGCCGTCCAGCTTGCATAGGTCAGCGGATCGGGCTCGAAACCCCAGTTCTTCTTGAAGAAGTATGCGCCGCTTTCTGTTTTCGAGCGGCCGAAATCGAACGAGGTGCAGCCACGTTGCCGGGCATGGAGCATCAGCTCGTAATACATGCGGTCGTTGGCGCGCAGCCGCCGCGCATCCCACGTGCCGCCACCCCAATAGGGCATGACCGCGCCACCATGGTAGAGCGACAGCACCGAAGCGACCGGCTCGCCCTGATGCCGCACGGTCAGGATGTCGGCATTGTCGCCGAACCGGTCCAGCACCGCTTCGAACAGGCTGCGCGGGAAGACCGGCGTACCAAGATTGCGCACGCTTTCGGCATAGACGGCATAGTGCGCATCGCGATCCTCGCGCGCGCTGCCAACATCGATCGTCAGATCGGTTTTCAGGCCCTTGCGCACTTCAGCGCGCTGCTTGCGCGGAATGGCGAGGAGCTGCGCCTCGTCGTCTTCCGCCAGGTCCCAGGCAAAGCCGCAATGCGACTGCGCTTGCACGTGCCAGCCCGCGCGATCTTCGGGCATTGCGCCGCCGCGCAGTTCGATTGTCGGACACGAACGGCGCTGGGCAAGCTCCTCCGCCGCGAGGATCACGGCGCGGGCCGCATCGTCGTCATGCGCCAGCACGCCGCCACCGACGGCAAAGCCCGTCGATGCCAGAAGCCGTCCGAAGACCGGCGAGTGCACTTCGCTGAGCGGAAGAAAGGCACGAAGCTCGCCTCGCCTCTCGCAGACGAGCGCAAGGGCGGGATTGCCGGTCCCCGCCGCCACGGCCTGCAACCAGACGGGCCGCTGAAACACGGTGCCCTCGGCGTGTTCGGCGACAAACCCTTCGAGCCGCGCCGCTTCATTGGCGTCGGCCAGATCTGCGAGCCGCAGTTCGTCTCGAGCGATGACGACCGGTGCGTTCATGCTGCCTCCAGCGCGTCAGCGCGCGCTGCCTCCCTTGCCGCCAATGCGTCCATCCGGCCCCACTGGAATTCACCGATGAGCTGGCGAAGCTTGTCGGCCATGCCATCGAGATTGGTGTAGTGCCGCAGCCGCGATTTCATCGGCGCATTGGATACGCGCGGCTGATCGGGATCGACTTCCCAGGGATGAAAGTAGAATACCGCCGGACGATGGTCGCGGCGATTGACCTGGCGGATCGCCCAGCGAGAAAAGCCATAGGGCAGCACGCGGAAGAAACCGCCTCCGCCCGCCGCCAGCCGCCGACCGCCAAACTCTGCGGTTGTGACCGGAATTTCGAGCAAGTCGCTGCCCGCCACGGGCCGGAAGGCGAAGCGCGGCGCCTCGCGCCAGCCGTAGTGATCGTGCGCTATCGGGGCGACGCTCGAGCTGTAGGCATAGCCCTGTTCGGCTAGCACTTCATGCGCCCACGGCGTAGTTGCATCTATCGAGAAGCTGGGCGCGCGATAGCCCAAGATGCCCTGCCCCGCCGCGTCCTCGATCGCCTTGCGGCTCATGTCGAGATCGCGCGCGAACTGGTCCGGCGTCATCCGGAACACGCGATCGTGAGCCCAGCCGTGGCTCGCGATTTCGTGCCCTTGGTCGGCGATGCGTCGCATCAGACCCGGATGGCGTTGCGCCACCCAGCCGAGCGTGAAGAAGGTGCCTTTGATGCCTTCGTCCGCGAACATCGCAAGGATCCGGTGGCAATTGCGCTCGACCCGGTCGGCGAGCGTGTGCCAGTCGTCCTTGTCAATGACGGACTCAAAGGCCCCGACCTGGAACCAGTCCTCCACATCGACGGACATGCCGTTGGTCGGTTGTTCGGCTTGCACGGCGCAAGACCCTCCGGGTTAGCAAATAATCAGGCCGCATCGCGGCGGTCGCCGCCATCCTCGACCCATTCGATGAGCATGGTAAGCGTGTGGCGGATCGTCCGGTCCTGCTCGAGCATCTGCGTCTCGATCGACGTCAGGCGCTCGTTGAGCGCGTCGAACAGTTCGGCCGAATCCTGATCCGGGCCGCGCATCACCGGCGCGACATCGGACAGTTCGACAACCGCGCGCTGCAATTCGGCGATCTGCGCGTCGCGCTCGGCAAGCACCGCTTCGAAAGCGGAAAGGTCGGGCGCGGCGGGAGCGGAAGGCTGCGCGAATGTCTGGTGGTCGGCCTGGGTCGGCTCAGGCGCTTCCTGCGCGGCAGGGGCCGGTTGCGGCTCCGGTTCGGGCCTGACGATCGTGAGCGAGCCATCCTCGGTGAGTTCGGACAGCACCTGCTGCACCATTGCGCCGTCGATGCGGGTGCGTTGCTCAACCGCGCCAAGCAGCAGCAGCCGGTTGACGATCTGGTTGATGCGGCGCGGGATGCCGCCCGAAGCAGCGTAGATCTCAGAGAACACGCGCTGGTCGAACGCGGGATTGCCCTGCCAGCCCACGCATTTCATCCGGTGCTCGATATATTGCTGGATTTCCTGCGGCTGCATCGC
>JAGREJ010000365.1:0-2801 GCA_020446595.1 Novosphingobium sp.
CCGCAACACCATTCCGATCCTCTCGAATGTCCTGATCGAGGCGGCCGCCGATGGCACGCTGACGATCATGGCAACGGACCTCGATTTGCAGGTGGTCGAACATCTCGCCGCGGTTTCGGTCGAAACGGCAGGCGCGATCACCGTTTCGGCGCACTTGTTGTTCGACATCGCCCGCAAGCTGCCCGAAGGCAGCCAGGTCAGCCTCGATGCCGCCGAGAACCGCATGGTCGTCAAGGCCGGACGCAGCCGGTTCACCCTGCCGACCCTGCCGCGCGACGATTTCCCCGTTATCGTCGAGGGCGAACTGCCGACCAGCTTCGAGATTGCGGCGGCTACTCTCGCGCAACTGATCGATCGCACGCGCTTTGCCATCTCGACCGAGGAAACGCGCTACTATCTCAACGGCATTTTCTTCCACGTCAGTGACGATGAACTGAAGGCTGCCGCAACAGACGGGCACCGGCTGGCGCGCTTCACCATCAAGCGCCCCGATGGCGCGGAAGGCATGCCTGACGTGATTGTGCCGCGCAAATGCGTGGCCGAGCTGCGCAAGCTGCTGGAGGAGGCGCTCGACACCAATGTCGAGGTCGATTTGTCTGCAAGCAAGATCCGTTTCACGCTGGGCGGCGAGAACGGCGTGGTGCTGACCAGCAAGCTGATCGACGGCACGTTCCCCGACTACACCCGCGTCATCCCGACCGGGAACGACAAGCTGCTCAAGGTCGATCCGAAGAGCTTTTTCGAAGGCGTGGACCGCGTGGCGACGATTGCCACGGAAAAGACTCGCGCGGTCAAGATGGCGGTCGAGGCCGACAAGGTGACGCTTTCGGTTACTTCACCCGACAACGGCAATGCGGCGGAGGAACTGCCTGCCGAGTACGGTTCGGAGGGGCTGGAGATTGGCTTCAACGCCAATTACCTCAAGGATATCCTCGGCCAGATCGATGGCGACAGTGTGGAAATCCATCTCGCCGACGCCGGTGCACCGACTCTGATCCGGCAGAATGACAAGAGCCCCTCGCTCTATGTGCTGATGCCGATGCGGGTGTGAGCGGGCGGGCCGACTGTCTGACGGTCGCAATTGCCGACCGCGTCGCCTGGGTGACCATCGATCATCCGCCGATCAACCTGTTCAATACGCCGCTGATTGTCGCTCTGGCCGAAGTGGCGCGCGATCTTGGCGAGGACGCACACATCGGCGCGGTGGTTGTCCAGAGCGCCGATCCGGATTTCTTCGTTGCCCATGGCGACCTGAACTCGATCCTTGGCGCGGTCGGACGCAAGTCCGATTCCTCGCCGTTCCAGCACATGCTCGAACAGTTTCGCCAGATGCCCAAGCCGACGATTGGCAAGGTGAACGGCATAGCGCGCGGCGGCGGGCTGGAACTGCTCGCCGCGCTCGACATTCGGTTCTGTTCGCTGGAGAACACGAGGCTGGCCCAGCCCGAAGTGCCACTTGGGCTCATTCCGGGTGGCGGCGGAACCAGCCGCTGGCCGCGCCTGATCGGTTATCCCCGCGCGGCGGAACTGGCGCTGTCTGGCGCGGACATAGACGGCGCGACAGCCGAGAAATGGGGCATGGTCAACCGCGCCATGCCCTCCGCCGAGTTGGACACGTTCGTCGATGGTCTGGCTCGCCGGATCGCCAGTCTGCCGCCGCATGCGGTAGCCATGGCAAAGCGGGTCTTGCAGCATGAAGGCCCGCTGGCCGACGCAATGGGCTTCGAGGCAGACTGCTACGCGCAAAGCGCCGCCGATCCCGCCGCCATAGCCGTGATGCGCAAGTATATGGCCGAACGTGGCCAGACCCGCGAGGTCGAAACCGGGCCCGATCCGTTCGGCGGTCTCGGCAACGGAGCCGACTAGCTCCGTCCCGTCGCCGCCAGCATTTCCTTCATCGTCACGAATTTCTCGCGAGGGGCGTCGTTGCGCGCGCGCGCGACTTCGGCCTTGTCGATTTCCTGCCAGTGGTGGAACTCGACGAAATCGATACCGCGCTCACTGGAAAGCGTCTCGAAACCGGCGAAGCCCGCCTTGCCAGAGCCTTCGCCAATGTCTTCGGCGACCTTTTCAATTATGGCGAAACCGTCAGGCCGGTTGGTGCCGATCGTTCCGGTCGGGCCACGCCGCGCCCAGCCGACGCAATAGAGGCCGTCGCTGATCCGGCCTTCCTCGTTCAGGAAAATACCGCCCTTGTCGTCGAAAGGCACGCCTTCGACCGGCGAGGTGCGATAGCCGATGCAAACCACGACGATATCGGCGGGCACGGTATAGGTTTCGCCGGTGCCGACCGCGCGGCCATCCCTGAGTTCGGTTCGTTCGACCTCGACGCCTTCGACCTTGCCATTGCCCAGGAAGGCTTGCGGCGAGGCGAAGAAGTCGAATTCGACGCGGGTCGGCTTGCCCTTGCGATCATCGTCCGACAGGTCGGCGAATGAGCGCAGATGCGTGACCGACTTGCGCTGGCCCGGTTCGAGCGCGTCGTCGGCTTCGACAGGCGGCAGATCGGCGGTTTCGACCACGGGCGTGGCCTTCTCAAGGTGGCCAAGTTCGCCCAGTTCCTTCGGGGTCATCGCGATTTCGTGCGGGCCGCGCCGCACCACGAAGACGATACGTTCGATGCCCGATGCGTCGAGCGTGTCGAGGGCATGGTTGACGATGTCGCTGCCGCCGAATTCCCCGCGGGTCTTGGCCATGATCCGCGCCACGTCGAGCGCGACATTGCCCGCGCCGATGACGACGGCGGTCTTGCCCGAAAGGTCGGGATTCAGCTCGGTGAACTGGGGATGGCCATTGTACCA
>JAGREJ010000365.1:2928-7843 GCA_020446595.1 Novosphingobium sp.
AATGTCGGGGCCGACCATGACATTGCCGACGAACCGCACGTTGTCGCTCAGCGAGGTTGCCTCATAGCGCCGCGAAACGCCCTTGATCGACTGGTGGTCTGGTGCAACCCCCGTGCGGATCAGGCCATAAGGCACGGGCAGGAAATCGTAAATATCGACCTGAACCTGATCGTCCCACTGCTTCAGTGCGGCTTCGGCCGTGTAATATCCCGCCGGGCCCGACCCGACGATCGCAATCTGCCTCACGCGATTCTTCTCCCTGATATCTTGGCGGTTTCATGCCGCGAAATGCCAGCATGGGCAACCGCCCAGCAGCATGCGAACAGGCAAGCCGGTGGGCAAATCGGTGGGGCGTTGCATCCGGGCGGCGGATTTATCGCGGAAATCGCAACATACTTAACGGAATTTCAAGCGAAACCACCGCATTAGGCAGCCCATGAAGGCTAGCCGCGTCCGCGCTGCGACCAAGAGGTCAGCTTCCGCCGGGGAGCACGAAGGCTCGCGCCAGTTGCGCGCAGGCCCGAGCGGCGATGCGCAATCGCGATCCGGCAATGATCGTCGCGCCAGTGGCAGGCGAGGATCGCCCGGTCCGCAGCTCAGCGGTGCCGTGTATGGTCAGGCATGGTCGCGCAACGCCTACTCGTTGATCGGTCCCGACTTCTGCTTCATGGCTCCGCTCTTCGCACTTGCCGTGGTGGTGACGTGGTTCATGGCGGGCATTGCGCCTTCTTTTGTCGCATCGACCCTGATTGCAATATCCATTGTGTCCGCCGCGTTGTCGCGAAAGGCTTTGTCGCTTGAAAGGCGATTTGGCGACAAGCTGATACACCAACTCGCAATCCTGTTCGTGGTCGTTGGTTCACCGATGTTCCTGTTCGGTCTTGGCATGTCCTTGTGGAGCAAGGCGATGCCTGCCGAGGCACTCATCGCGGCTGCCTGCACCTGCCTGTTGATCACGATGGTTGCGGTGATGACGCTCCACGAACGTCTTTCCGGCATGGTGGCGGCCATTGCCGGCATTACCGTGGGCGGGATGGTCCTGGACGCTCCGCTGATGGCATCTGTCATGATCGGGATTTCATTGATGGGTCAGATCGTGCTGGCCAAACAGAACCAGATCAGAATTCGAGATAGAGAGCGGGTGCGTATCGCGGAGCAGCGGCGCCAGTTGCGCGCTGAATCGCTGTTGTCGGAATACGAGGAGGCCGGGCACGGCTGGTTCTGGGAAACCGACCGGCGTGGCGCTTTGACGTATGTCTCACCGCGTATCGCCGAATTGATCGGATCCTCGCTCGGCAATCCTCTGGGCAAGCCCTTCACCAACCTTTTCCTGCTCGATGGCGACGAGGAAAAGGAAAAGGGGCGGACACTTAAATTTCACCTCTCGACCCGCTCGAGCTTTTCCGAGCTTGAGGTGCTGGCCGCCACTGGTGAGGAAGAGGAGCGGTGGTGGTCGATTACCGGGCGTCCCGTGCTCGACAGCTACAACAACTTCCTCGGATTTCGCGGATCGGGCGCGGACCTGACGGAGCGCAAGCAATCGCGCGATCACGTGATTCAGCTCGCGCGTTTCGATTCCCTGACCAAGCTGGCCAACCGGTTTCAGATGGCCGAATGGCTCGAAAAGATACTCGACGTGCAGCAGGTCGAGCGCAGGGCATGTGCTGTGTTCCTGCTCGATCTCGACCGCTTCAAGCAGGTCAACGACACGATGGGCCACCCGGCGGGCGATGCCTTGCTGCGCCAGGTTGCCGATCGGTTGCGCAGCACCGTTGGCGGTTTGGGCAATGTCGGGCGTCTGGGCGGCGACGAGTTCCAGGTGATCCTGCCCGGTCCGCACAAGAAAGACGAGCTGGCCCATCTGGCGCACCGGATCATCGAGAACCTGTCGCAGCCCTATTCGATCGACGGCGCGCGCGTGACTATCGGCGCGTCGGTCGGCATTTCGATTTGCCCGGATAACGGGACCACCTCCGAAGAGCTGATCCGCAATGCCGATCTTGCGCTCTATGCCGCCAAGGATGGCGGGCGCGGGCGTTATTATTTCTATGCGGACGATCTGCACAGCGATGCCGAGGAGCGCCGCCAGCTTGAGCAGGACCTGCGCGACGCCATGACCAATGGCGATCTGGAATTGCACTACCAGCCGGTGGTTTCGACGACGACCGAAAAGATCACCGGTTTCGAGGCGTTGCTGCGGTGGTATCATCCGCAGCACGGCTACCTATCGCCCGCGCGGTTCATTCCCGTGGCCGAGGAGTCCGGGCTCGTGACGCAGATCGGCGAGTGGGCCTTGCGGGCCGCTTGCGATCAGCTATCGCAGTGGCCCGAAGACGTGCGCGTGGCGGTCAACGTCTCGCCGCTGCAGTTCGCCAGCCCGAGCCTGCCCGCGATCATTACCAGTGCCATCGCCAGCGCCCAGATCGATCCGTCGCGGCTCGAACTTGAGATCACCGAAAGCGTGTTCCTGAACGACGATTCCTCGACCGAGGCGATGTTCACGGCGCTCAAGGCAATCGGCGTGCGTCTGTCGCTCGACGATTTCGGGACCGGCTATTCCTCGCTCGGCTATCTGAAGAAGGCGCCTTTCGACAAGATCAAGATCGATCAGTCCTTCGTGCGCGGCGCGACCCTGCCGGGAAGCCGGAACGGCGCCATCATATCGTCCATCGTCAGCCTGGCCGAAGCCCTGCACATGGAAACCACCGCTGAGGGCGTCGAGACGCTGGACGAGCTCGATCTCATCCGGGCGTTGGGTTGCAGCCATATTCAGGGCTACATCTACGAACAGGCACTGACAGCCGAGGATGCAAGCGAGCGGTTGGCAAGCGGACTGACGGCGATTGCGAGCGGCCCGCAGTCAGCGCGCGCGCCGCGTCGGACCATGTTGCGCAAGGTCATCCTCGAACACGGCCCGCACCGCTACGAAGGAACCATTCGCAACATTTCCGTCAGTGGCGCGATGGTCGAGGGGCTTTGGGACGTCCCGAAGGATACCGTATTCGATCTGTATTTCTCGCCCGACTACGTCGTCAAAGTGACGACCCGCTGGTCGAAGGAAGAACGCATGGGCGTCGAATTCGCGCAACCACTTGCGCTTGACAAGGACGGCGGCGTGCTGCTGACGCCTCCGCGACGGACCGCCCAGGCGAGCGAACGCAGCAGCATCCGCAAGGCGGGCTGAACGTAACGACACTGGCATGTTGTAAGTAATCGCTGTCCTAATACTAAATAGATTGACGGCGAACTGAGGAAAGCATAGCCGTTTGCTGATACAGGCGCAGGAGATGTGTCGTGCGGTATGGCTTTGTCTTCGCCTGTGCGGTCATTCTCGGCACAGCCGCATTGCAGGCGTCAGCTCCGCCTCCCAAACCCGATCTGGCCGATCTCGTATCAGGCAATTACGCGGGCGACGTTATTTCCGATGCGCGCGGCTCGTCACGTGACAATGTCGATGTCACTGTCTCGCGGATCGCACCCAATACCGTCAGTGTGAAGAGCAGCTACTCGCGTATCCCCACGCGCACGTTCAGGCTGGAGCGGGTCATGGACACGATCCAGAACAAGGGTGGCGAGGAAGTCTTCCTTGTCGAACTCAAGAAGTCCCCGATCTCGCTGATGTTGACTATAGACGATGTATCTTGGGCAGGTGTGCGATCTGGAGACGCAATACCCTGAATTGGCCTGTGAGGAGAATGGTTCATGAAGCCGCGTCTTTCGTTGTCCGCGATCTTCCTCGTCCTTTGCGTTCCATACGCAGTACAGGCCAAAACGGTGTTTCCCGGCGGCGGCTCTTCCGGAGATGCCTCGATACGCGAAGAATGCCCGGACAATCAGTATCTCGTAGGCTTTGAGGGGCGCGCGGGAAGCTGGATCGACCAGATAGTGATCATATGTGCTCCAGTCGGCGCGGATGGCAAGGTTGCCAAGGCGGCATACCAGAGCCCCCCACGCGGCGGAATGACGGGCGGTACTGTGAGGGTAGAGTGTTCGCGCGGCAGCGCGATCAAATCTATGAATTTCTACTACACCAGCGGAAGACGACAGGTGAGCGGGTTCAATTACACTTGCGATCCCGGTCGAAGCGGTGGCACGTTCGATGGAGGCGACAGTCGCAACAGACCTTCCAGCGGCTTTCCTATTGCCCCCAGCTCCGATCTTGGAAGCAATTATGACCGTGAACAAAGGTGCGCGGATGATGAGGTAGGAACAGGCCTTTCAATTTCCTACGGTCGTCACGTCAACAGTCTCGCACTCATCTGCGACACGCTTGAGCGCCGTGCGGTTGCAAGTTCGGCGACCCCCGCCAAGGCGCCGCTGTCGACAGTTCCGGTACTTGCGACAGACCTCGGTTTCGCCGGATCATGGGACACCAGGACCAATCAGGACGGTGCGTTTGTCCTGATCCTGAGGATCCTCAACCCGCACCAGTTCCGGCTCGCAGATCTCAACGTAACCGGCGAATTCATTGCGGCAGGCCAGCCGCAATACAATGGCACCCTGACGGGCAAGATCCGCCCCGGCTCACGCAGGCTCGAATATACCTATGTCCAGCCGGGCATCAGCGGCGCTGGGACCGGCACGTTCGTTCTGTCGCAGGACGGCAAGACGTTCTCCGGAAACGGTGTGCACGCGGGCAAGGACAAGTTTACCTGGAACGGAACCCGCAAGTAGCTAGCAGACCGTGCGAATGCACTGCTGACAGGCGGACAATGCGCCGCTAAAGGCGCGGCCATGGCCGACCTTTCGCTTATCCGCAATTTCAGCATTATTGCTCACATCGACCACGGCAAGTCGACGCTCGCCGACCGCCTGATCCAGCACACCGGCGGCCTCTCCGAGCGCGAAATGTCCGAGCAAGTCCTTGATAACATGGACATCGAGAAGGAGCGCGGCATCACCATCAAGGCGCAGA